>JAIBBA010000138.1 GCA_019694895.1 Chitinophagales bacterium | reverse complement strand
GGGCAGGCTTAATTTTTAATACAAAACGGTCTGCCCTCGGCAGACCACCCTATCCCCTCCCTCAGGGCCTGCCCTGAAGTGACAAAATGCGCAGCGGTGCGGAGCATTTTTTCTACTTCAGGGTTTGTGAATATGACATTCTCGAAATGGAGATTCTTCATTGGCCCCGGAAGTAGAAAATTTTCTTCGCTCCGCTCCAAAAATTTACACTTCGGGGCAGGCTTGATTTTTATTACAAAACGGTCTGCCGAAGGCAGACCACTACACCCCTCCCCAGGGCCTGCCCTGAAGTGACAAAATGCGCAGTGGAGTGGAGCATTTTTTCTACTTCAGGGTTTGTGAATATGACATTCTCGAAATGGAGATTCTTCATTGGCCCCGGAAGTAGAAAATTTTCTTCGCTCCGCTCCAAAAATTTACACTTCGGGGCAGGCTTAATTTTTAATACAAAACGGTCTGCCCTCGGCAGACCACCCTATCCCCTCCCTCAGGGCCTGCCCTGAAGTGACAAAATGCGCAGCGGTGCGGAGCATTTTTTCTACTTCAGGGTTTGGGGTTAATGTTTCCCTCGACAATTTAGTTCTTCTTAACTCAGAGTAGAGCGCATTTTTGGGATTTGAAAAAAAAATACCTCTGCATAAAGGGAATACTTAAAGTAATATTTAATAGATTTGAAAACCATAAGCCATGAAAATTCATTTAAAAAATCCGCAAATCCTCCGGAAATCCAGACTACGGATAATTAAATTGATCTGCCTACTCTTTATTTTCATTTTAGGCAATATTTCAATATCTATTGCTCAGCAATTTAATTGGACCTGGGTAAGCCAGGTTCACGGCACACATATGGATGAGATAAATGCAGTCAAATCAAACATTAGAGGAGAATTGTTGGTTGCAGGCACATTCTATAGTACAGCCATACAATGGCAAAATACTACCTTGATCAACCCTTACGAGAACCAACACAATGGCATATATCTCGGAATGCTTAATACACAGGGAAATTTACTCTGGACCAATTCAATATTTTGTGCACCGGATACATACATCTCGGATGCTTACATTTATGATGCTGAATTAAACAATTTTGGCGAAAGTTTTATAAGTGGGCATGTATATAGAAATGGTATTATTATTGACACAACAGAAATATTAATCGATGATGAATATAGCTCAAGCGGGTTTATAACTAAATTTGATGCATATGGCAATTTAGTGTGGGGACATGTATTTGAAGATGGGTGCAATGTAACTTCAGTTGTTGCAGATACAGATGGCGGATTTTATATCATGGGGAACATGTACTGGTACTGTTATTCAATCGATTTCGGAGATACAATACTTGAAAATATACCAAACGGGAATCAGGCATATATTGCCCACTATTTTAGTGATAACACCCTTGACTGGGTAAAAACAGTGCATGGGTATATTTCAGATATACAGGGACTTCTAACCCAATCGAATGGACTGCTGGTTTATGGGACATATCAGATAAATGGTTATTTAGATACACTCACTATTGATACGCTTTCTATACAATGCCCGTTTTCAACCTATTATTGCTCCTTTTGGGGGCAGCTCAATAATAAGGGTGAAGTGCAATGGCTTAAAAATGTTGCACAAGAGGACCTTAGCGTTTCAAATTTATACAAAACCAAGGAAGGGTATAAACGATTTGTTTGGTTCGAGCCTCCTTATATAATATGCGGCGCAGATACAATTTTTGGTGAAACTGAATCATACTACGCAGGTGCAATTCTGTCATTCGATCAGCAAGGTGATTTTGAAAATTCAAATAGTGTCCCTATAAAACTAGGCAATGATTTTTACCAATTATACTATTCACCTAACGATGAATGCTATGCCGCATTGCTACTATATGATTCTGTATTATGCCAAGATGCCTATATAGTAAATCATGCGCTTAAAAACGACCCAGTCATATTGCAAATGGATACCGATTTCAATAGTATCGATTGCTATCAACAGGACCTGAACTATCTCTCTTATGACCCCGCAATAACATGGGATAGGTTTGGCAATATGATTTTAATCGGCAGTTTTTCAGCAGACACGTTGGAATTCGGTGATGCCATACTGACAAACTATCAATTACAAACTCAAACGGATTTTTATCTTACCTATGGACTTCGATGCGATACCACATTATTGACAATAATCTATCAGAATGGGGTTCTGCAGGCGCCACCAGGAGAATCCTGGGATTGGTATATAAATTATTCAAAAATTCCACAGGAAACCGGCCCTGTTATGGTGCCTCATCAGGTTGGATATTATTTAGCAAGTGCGACCCAACCTGATGGTTGTGTAAAATGGACTAAACCTTTTTGGTATGATAGCGACAGTAAATCTGTCGAAATTTTCATCTACCCAAATCCCACATCTGGAAATGTAACTATTTTGTTACCTGAATCAATAACTTATTGTGACATATATAATCTGGAAGGGCAACTTGTTTATAAATGCACATCTGAACAACAGCAAAACATCGATCTTAGGCACCTCCCATCAGGTAATTACTATGTTAAAGCAGGCAATGATAGTGCAATTTTTGCTTCTAAATTCATCCTCTTATAGAATACCCCCATGGAAAGACTCAACCTTTGTGAATATGCGCTTCTTGCTGCATCCTTTCTTCAATTACATAAAGCACAAGCAGAAATAAGCTACGTGGATTTCGATCCTGATATAGTATTGGATGACCCAGGTGAACTTTATCTGTTAGATTTTGACACAGATGGCGTTGAAGATTTTAGATTTATTCACCATAAAGGCGTATATTTTACTTATTGGGGCAGTCAACCGCGCTATTTTGATGCAATTTTTGCAGGCGCAGTGGATGATGGCAATTGGATTGCTGGAAGTTACCAAACTTATGGAAGTGCAGCATATAGCTCGTATGTAACATTTCATCCTTACTTCATCCCTTTGGGTTATCCTATTGGGGTAATGTTGAGTTTCCAGGAATATTACTCTCAATTGGTTGGAGCTGCAATTGCAAATGCTGATGGAACTATTATTGATTATAAGGGGCATTGGGGAGAAGGCGCAGAAGGGTATCTAGGGGTTCGGATTGAACGTAGTTTAAATTATTATTACGGGTGGATAAGGGTGACCGTTGCTGATTCTTCGAAATCTATCACAATACATGACCTTGCCTTTGAAAATGTGGCATATGATAATATTGTCGCAGGCGATATTTTTGGTAATCTGCCTATTGAATCTGTATTACCTAACGAACCAATTCTTTATTGCGATGGAAAAGACCTGTATATCGATCCAGGCACATATCAAAACACCAGTGAGCATGAATTGAGCATCTATGATTTATCAGGCAAATTAGTCTTAAATCAACAATTAAATAATATAACTCCAGTAATCCATCTTGATGTTAACCCCGGTATCTATATTGCCTGTTACTCCGATTCCTATCAAAGAATATCTGCCAAAATTGTGATATTATAAGATGGTCTATCATTCCACTTAAATCTTGAACCAACTGTATAGGTTAATCAACCCTAAATCTACCATACCTCCATCAAAACAGATCTTTCAAACACAGTTTTAGAACTTTAAACCTACCCAATCCTCCTAACCTGCAACAATAAGTTTCAAAAGGATTTGCTTGAAATTTATATCCATAACGACAAAGGTCTGCCCTGAAGTGACAAAATGAGCAGCGGAGTGGAGCATTTTTTCCACTTCAGGGTGGTGATTAGAATCTTCTCGAAATGGAGATACTTCATTGGCCCCGGAAGTAGAAAATTTTCTTCGCTGCGCTACGAAAATTTACACTTCGGGGCAGGCTTGATTTTTAGTACAAAACGGTCTGCCCTCAGCACATGCACGATTCACGACACACCAATGGCGAGGTACTCGCACACCTGTTTAAATCGCGGAGTTAGCGGAGTTGGCGGAGTTTTAGGAATGGATGCATCAAACTCTGCGCAATCTGTGGGACATAAAACACGAACCACATGCACAAAATGCAGCTGCACGCAAAACCGCTAAGTGCAAAAGGAATGCAAAATCCAAAAATTCACCACTCACAACTCACCACTCACCAATTTCACCCATCCGCCTTACGGCGAGGTAGACTCACTCACACGCCTGTTTAAATCGCGGAGTTAGCGGAGTTTTGGGCTGAGGCGTATCCAACTCTGCGAAAATCTGCGGCCTCTGCGCTTAATTGCATTTCTGCAAGGTTTGGCCATGGGACACGGGTATTAACTGCACCTGATTGTAGCGGAAAGCCCGGACACCGAGGATACGAGGGGGAGGACTTGCAGCGGAAAGCAGGACTGCCGCCCGGGGAGAACGGCAAGGGTGGTGCCCATTTCGAGCATCAGGGTAATATCCGTAAATTTGCCGTATATTCTGCCATATGATGGACAATCAGCCATACCAACCCAGCCATAAAGTGAGGATAGTGACCGCTGCCAGCCTGTTCGACGGGCATGATGCGGCCATTAATGTGATGCGGAGGATCATTCAGAGCACCGGCGCTGAGGTGATACACCTGGGGCACGACCGGAGTGTGGAGGAGGTGGTGAATTGTGCCATCCAGGAAGATGTGCAGGCCATTGCCATGACCTCGTATCAAGGTGGACACGTGGAGTATTTCAAATACATGTATGATTTGTTAAAGGAAAAAGGTGCTTCGCATATCCGCATTTTTGGCGGCGGCGGAGGTACCATACTTCCGACAGAAATCGAGGAATTGCATGATTATGGTATTTCGCGCATTTATTCGCCTGATGATGGTCGCGCGATGGGATTGCAGGGTATGATCAATGACCTGGTGAAAAAAAGTGATATCCCTACCGGTGTTAACCTGAATGGCGGGATCAATAAACTGGGTATTCAGGATTGGGGTGGTATCGCCCGATTGATATCAGCTGTTGAAAATCAAACTGCTGATGCTGCCGGTATCATGGCACAGGTGGAAGTGATGATCAAAAGCAGCAAAACGCCGGTTTTAGGTATTACAGGAACCGGTGGAGCAGGAAAATCATCATTGGTTGATGAATTGGTGCGCAGATTCTTACTCGATTTCAAGGATAAAACAATTGCCATTCTTTCGGTTGATCCATCTAAACGCAAAACCGGAGGTGCACTGCTCGGTGACAGGATACGTATGAATGCCATCAATAACAGTCGCGTGTATATGCGTTCGATGGCTACGCGTCAGGCGAATTTAGCATTGAGCAAGCATGTTGATGAAGCGGTAAAAATTCTGAAAGCTGCACATTTTGATTTAATTATTCTTGAGACATCAGGCATTGGTCAAAGCGATACAGAAATTACAGAACACAGCGATGTGTGCATGTATGTGATGACACCGGAATATGGTGCCGCCAGTCAGCTCGAGAAGATCGACATGTTGGATTTTGCGGATATCATTTCCATCAACAAATTCGATAAACGCGGAGCGCAGGATGCCTTGCGTGATGTGCGCAAACAATTCCAACGCAACCATAAATTATTTGATAAGGATGTAGAAACGATGCCGGTGTTTGCTACCATCGCATCGCAATTCAATGATCCGGGCACGAATCAGTTGTATCGTCACCTCATGGATACCATTCGTGAAAAAACGGGAGTGGACCTGCATTCCGATTTTCATGTAACGGATGAGATGAGTAAAAAGATTTTTATCATTCCTCCACAGCGCACACGTTATCTTGCAGAAATTTCTGAGAACAACCGAGGATATGATAAAAAAGCCTCTGAACAATCGAAAATAGCACAGCAATTATATGCCTTGCATTTAAGTGAGCAATCTATTGATGATGCCTCCGTTAAACATGTGATACAAGAAAGTTATCAGAAATTATTAAAAAAACTTGATCATCAGCATTTCGACCTGATTCAGCAATGGGACAGCAAGAAAAAAGCGTACCACGATGAATTTTATATCTTCAAAGTGCGCGATAAAGAATTGAAAATAAAAACGCATTCTGAAAGCTTATCGCATTTACAAATTCCTAAGATCAGTATGCCGCGGTACGAGGCTTGGGGAGATATTTTACGTTGGCAATTACAAGAAAACGTTCCGGGAGAATTTCCATTTACGGCAGGCATCTATCCATTCAAACGTGAAGAAGAGGATCCTACGCGTATGTTTGCCGGAGAAGGCGGTCCTGAACGCACGAACAAACGCTTTCACTATGTGAGTCTGGGCATGCCTGCAAAGCGACTGAGCACCGCATTTGACTCGGTTACTTTATATGGCAATGATCCTGAATATCGTCCGGACATTTATGGAAAGATCGGTAACTCGGGTGTGAGCATTTGTTGTCTGGATGACGCGAAGAAATTATACAGCGGATTTGATCTGGCTGACCCCAAGACATCGGTTTCTATGACCATTAATGGTCCGGCGCCTATGTTATTAGGATTTTTCATGAATGCGGCTATAGATCAACAATGTGAAAAATATATTCGCGCTAATGGACTCGAAGCTGAAGTAGAAGCCAAGATCAAAGCAATTTATGCAGGCAAAGAACAGCTACGTCCAAAATACAATGCCGCTGAATTACCACAAGGAAATGACGGTTTAGGTTTAATGCTTTTAGGAGTTACCGGCGATCAGGTTTTGCCTGCAGATGTATATGCTGATATCAAAGCAAAAACACTGAGCGTTGTTCGCGGTACGGTGCAGGCTGATATTTTAAAAGAAGATCAGGCACAAAATACTTGTATTTTCTCTACAGAATTTGCACTACGCCTTATGGGTGATGTGCAGCAGTTTTTCATCAGCAATAAAGTGCGCAATTTTTATTCGGTATCTATTTCCGGATATCACATTGCCGAAGCCGGTGCAAATCCTATCACGCAATTGGCATTTACCTTGGCGAATGGATTTACGTATGTAGAGTATTATCTGAGTCGCGGCATGCATATCAATGATTTTGGTCCGAATTTGTCGTTCTTCTTCAGCAATGGCGTGGATCCGGAATATGCAGTGATTGGTCGCGTTGCACGACGCATTTGGGCTAAAGCGATGAAGCATAAATACGGTGCTGATGATCGCACGCAAAAATTAAAATATCATATCCAGACATCAGGTCGCAGCTTGCATGCACAGGAGATAGATTTTAATGATATCCGCACTACGCTGCAGGCATTGTATGCTATTTATGATAATTGTAATTCGTTGCACACCAACGCATATGATGAAGCGATCACCACACCAACAGAAGAAAGTGTGCGCAGGGCGATGGCGATTCAATTAATTATCAATAAAGAATTAGGTCTCGCGAAAAATGAAAATCCGATTCAGGGTTCATTTATCATTGAAGAATTAACAGATCTTGTTGAAGAAGCCGTATTATCAGAATTCGACAGGATTACAGAACGCGGTGGAGTGTTGGGCGCTATGGAGACGATGTATCAGCGCGGTAAAATTCAGGAAGAGAGTTTATATTATGAAACGTTGAAACATACCGGTGAATATCCGATCATTGGTGTGAATACTTTCCTCAATTCAAAGGGATCACCAACTGTGATACCGATGGAAGTTATTCGTGCAACAGAAGAAGAAAAAGAAGCACAGATTTCCACCTTGCGCAATTTACAATCCATGCAAGTAGAAAAAGCGCATCACCAATTGCGTGAAATTCAATTAGCGGCTATTGAAAATCGAAATATTTTCGAGACGCTGATGGAGGCATGTAAAGTATGTTCACTTGGACAAATTACGAAGGCGATGTTTGAGGTGGGAGGGCAGTATAGACGAAATATGTGAGAAAAGGAAAAAGGAGAGAGGAGAGAGGAGAGAGGAGAGAGTTTGTTTCACGCAGAGACCTTTAGACCTTAAACAGGTCTTTTTCATCTAGAATGTTAGTTTTAAAGAAGGAAAGTGGGGTGAACTCTGCAGAGACGTAGACTCAAGGTCTATTCCGCGTATTAGTCCCCACT
>JAIBBA010000035.1 GCA_019694895.1 Chitinophagales bacterium | reverse complement strand
GAAGTCTAAAGAAATTCAGACTTGAAAAAGAATTTTTGAAACTCGACCCTATATTACTAAAGAAGGCCACTAAAAGTGACCCTCTTGGAATTGTAAGAAATTAATAAAAGTTACCCATGTTAATGAACACAGGATTTTTCGCTGCCCGATAAAAACAAGCGGATTTACCAAGCGGCATACAAATATACGAGTTTTATGTGTTTTTTGTTTCGCGTCAGAAACATAATTTATTGATTGTCTAAAATATTAGACGCCAGTTTGCGCAGCCTTCTCCCCACTCCGTTCCGCTCGTACCTTATGGCTCGCTCCACTCTGTGACCTCCGACCCTCCTGCCGACTGCCCGTTCCACAGCACAACGTCAAACCAACTATAACTAAACTTTATGTTAAGTAGAATATAATGAAGCCGCCTCTCACCATGTTCCTAAAACAAAAAAGGGATCCGTAATGGATCCCCTTTTGTTCAATGATTTTGGTCTATCAATTGCTATCAAGTTGTTGCTTGATCGATTCAGCTTTGTCCAGTTGGCCGAGGCGAACATAAATCTCTTTCAATGCAATCATACAATCGGTATTCTTTGGTTCGATAGCATGAGCATTTTCAAAGTATGGCAATGCGTTTTGATAGAGACTGTTGCGTTCTGTTTTTAGTTTTTCAAATTCAGCTTCCATTTCCAACGGCAACACATTCATACGTTTGTTCAATTCAATGGCGGTATTGTAAAACAATGCACCGGCGTTGAGATTGATGTCGAAACGATTCTTATCGATCTCAAGGGCTTTGTTATAAGCGGTTACAGCTGCATCAAAGTGCTGCTTACCGTGCAATGAATCTAATTTCACCAACTCGCCATGGGTTGTTCCCAATACGAAGTATAGCTCTGCATTCTTAGGGTCCAATTCTATAGCATTTTCAAGCTTTCCAACCAATTCACCTAACTTGTTCTGCGCCAGATAATAGTTCAACTCGGCGGTCATGATCTCCTTGTCGGTTGGGAAATTCTTACGTCCGCTGTCCAATACTTTTAGGGCATCATCCTGGCGACCGGCATCCAGATACATGCTCGACAAGCGGCTGTACAGGTATGGTTCGCCATATTTCATATCCACAAGCTTCTGGTAAACCCCTATAGCCTCAACAGTTCTGTTAGTCTTTTCAGCCATCAGTCCCATGTTAAACATCACTCCTGTATCCAATGATGCAAGCGGATTGGCGTCGATCTGAAGGAGATTGGCTTCATTTGCTTTGGTGAAATTAGTATACGCTTCTTCGTAGTTGCCTGCTGAGTAAGCATTTGCGCCTTTTACAAAGAAGATATTGTAGGTGATGAACAAGCCATCTGCAATCTTCAATTTATAATTCTTTACATCCGCCTGCTGCAAGGCTACTTTAAACGATGCCAGGGCTGTATCTGCAGGATTTGCGATATCGTTGAACCGGCCTGTTGTATCTCGTGCAATGTCGTTGTGGATATCGCCACGCATATACCAGGTTTTTGCCTCCAATTTGGTCTTTTCATGCATACAAGCCTCATCTATCGCCTGCTTTGCCTTACCAAATTCCCGATCATATTGCGCACTTGCTGCTGTTGTGATCTTACTGTTTTGTCCCTGCACGCCGGTAATACCAAGCATTGCAGCAAACATGATTGTCGCGAAACGCTTCATTTTTTTGGGATTTAAAATATTGATATTCAATTTGTTATTCATTGTTATCTGAAGTAGTATCTGATGTTGTATCCGGATTATCCACATTCGGTTCCTCGCCTTCCGCTCCGCTTGTTTCCTCTTCATCGTCTTTTTCCACACGCGTTACCGAAGCTATACTGTCACCGTCGCGGAGGTTGATTAATCGCACTCCCTGTGTAGCTCGTCCCATCACACGCAAATCTTCTACGCCAGTTCTGATGGTCATTCCTGATTCGCAAATGATCATCAGATCATCGCGGTCGGTCACATCTTTAATGGCGATGAGATTACCTGTTTTAGGGGTTATTTTGATAGTGGTAACGCCTTTACCGCCCCTGTTGGTGATGCGATATTCATCTTCACCTGTTTCAGGGTCAACGAGATAGCTGCGCTTGCCATATCCGTTTTCACTAACCACGAGCACTGTTTTTTCTTTATCTCCCTTCTCAACAGTAATCATGCCAACTACTTCATCTGACTCATTGGCGAGTTCAATTCCGATCACCCCGGTGGCTGTACGGCCCATCGGACGCACCTTTTCTTCCGGGAAGCGAATCGATCTGCCGCTTTTCACCGCAAGCATGATCTCGCAGTTGCCATTGGTTAAGCGCACTTCTAACAGTTCATCGCCTTCCTCAATATTGATGGCAACGATACCATTGGCACGCGGACGGCTGAAAGCCTCAACAGTAGTTTTCTTGATGGTGCCTTTTTTAGTGCAGAAAACCAGGTAGTGACCATTTATAAATGCCTCATCCTCAAGGTCATGGATATCGATATATGCCATCACTTTGTCCTCAGGAGGCAGGCTGATCAGATTCTGTATCGCCCTACCCTTCGAAACGCGTGTTCCTTCAGGTATCTGATACACCGGTAACCAGAAACATTTGCCTTGCTGTGTAAAGAACAACATGGTATCGTGGGTGCTGGCTATGAAAATATGCTCAATGAAGTCCTCATCGCGGGTAGCTCCGCCTTTTGAACCCTTTCCTCCCCTGCTTTGCACGCGGTATTCTGTCAGTGAAGTACGCTTGATATAACCTAGGTGGCTGATCGTAATAGCAACATCCTCTTCCTCAATCAGGTCTTCGATGCTCATTTCACCATCAGCAGCTACAATCGATGTCTTGCGAACGTCGCCGTATTTCTCTTTGATCTCGAGTGTCTCATCGATGATGATTTGCATCCGCAGGTCTTCCCTATCCAGTATCTCCTTCAATTTGGCAATGAGTTCCATTACCTCGGTATATTCGTCTCTGATCTTATCGCGCTCAAGCCCTGTAAGACGTTGCAAACGCATCTCAAGGATGGCTTTTGCCTGAATTTCCGATAACCCGAATTGTGTCATCAGCCCATCACGAGCTTCATCCGGGGTTTTTGCCGCCCTGATGAGCGCTATCACTGCGTCAAGATTATCGAGGGCAATCAGCAAGCCTTCAAGGATATGTGCGCGTTCTTCGGCCTTTTTCAGATCGTAACGCGTTCTGCGAACGATTATCTCATGACGAAAATCGACGAAATGGCCGATCATGGTTTTGAGGTTCATCAGTTTCGGTCTGCCGGCATGCAGACAGATATTATTCACCCCAAAAGAGCTTTGAAGTGGCGTGTATTTGAATAATTGGTTGAGCACTACCGTGGCGACAGCATCCTTTTTCAAGTCTATTACGACACGGATTCCTTCGCGATCGCTGTAATCGTTGGCATCGGAAATACCCTCAATCCTCTTTTCGTGCACCAACTCAGATATCTTGCTGATAAGCAATGCTTTGTTCACCTGGAATGGCAGCTCAGTGATTACGATCTGCTCGCGACCATTAGCTGTAGTTTCAATATTGGCAACACCGCGAACCACAATTCGTCCACGACCGGTTTCAAAGCTTTCGATGATGCCTTCTACACCATAGATAACACCTCCGGTCGGGAAATCGGGACCTTTCACATATTGCATGAGCTCAGTGGTGGTGATTTCGCGATTATTGATCAATGCAATGATTCCATCGCAAATTTCAGTGAGGTTATGAGGAAGGATATTCGTGGCCATTCCCACCGCGATTCCTGAAGAACCGTTGATCAGCAGGTTTGGAATACGGGAAGGTAAAACGGTAGGCTCTTCAAGGGTATCGTCGAAGTTATTGGTAAACTCAACGGTATCCTTTTCGATGTCTTCCATCATTTCTTCGGCAATACGAGTAAATCGCGCCTCTGTATATCGCATCGCTGCCGGACTATCACCGTCAACCGAACCGAAGTTTCCTTGCCCGTCGACCAGTGTATATCGCATACTCCAATCCTGAGCCATACGCACCATGGCATCGTAAACAGAGCTGTCGCCGTGTGGGTGATACTTACCAAGCACCTCCCCTACGATACGTGCGGATTTCTTGTAAGGCTTGTTATAAGCCATACCAAGGTCTTTCATGCCATAAAGCACGCGACGGTGCACAGGCTTTAATCCATCGCGTACATCAGGGATGGCACGCGCTACAATTACCGACATCGAATAATCGATGTAGGCGGTTTTCATTTCTTCTTCGATATTAATCGGGATAATCCTTCCTCCGTCAGCCATATATGCTACTTTTTCCGCTTTTTTTTGGTGCTGTAAAGGTAGGCAATTTCAGCGCGAAAGCACCATATTATAGGGCTTTCGGACTGTCAAGTTTTCCACATTTTTCAACCGGAAACGGGCTTGAAAATATAAATGCAAGTTTGTGTGCGCAGAAAAACAAAAACAGGGGTGCCCACGAGCGTGGCGCAACCCCTGATCCCCATGAAAACACACTTGATAATATAAACTCCTTTTCTAACCAAAAGTTTCATTGGCATTGTTAAAGATGGTTAAAACAATGCCGGGAAAATTGCAGGAATTTGAAGGTTGTAGTTTCCTAAACAGTCACTTTTTTCCGCCCGCCGATTTGCTGGCGCCACATGGCAAAATATAATCCTTTGTTTTCCAACAAGGTATCATGTGTGCCGGTTTCTTCAACTTCTCCTTGCTCAAGCACATAAATCCTGTCGGCATGCATTATGGTACTCAGGCGATGTGCAATTAATATAGTGATTTGATCACCTGCAGCCGATATTTCTCTGATAGTATTTGAAATATCTTCTTCAGTAAGTGAGTCTAACGCTGAAGTTGCTTCATCGAAAATTAATAGTCTCGGTCTGCGCAACAATGCTCTGGCAATACTGATACGTTGTTTTTCTCCGCCCGATAATTTCAATCCCCCCTCTCCTATCATGGTATCCAATCCATTTTCTGCACGTGACAATAATCCATTGCAACTTGCTTTTTGCAATACATCCTGCAAATCCGATTCTGTTGCCTGTGGATTCACAAACATGAGGTTTTCGCGAATGGTACCGGCAAATAATTGTGTGTCTTGCGTAACAAATCCGATCTGATTTCTCAGGTCGTTGAAGTTAATATCAAATTCATTCAAACCATTGTATAATATTTTTCCGTTTTGCGGTCGATATAAACCGACAAGCAACTTCATCAAAGTGCTTTTTCCCGATCCTGAAGGGCCGACAAATGCAATTGTTTCACCAAGGTTTACCTCAAAACTAATATTGTCGATTGCGTTGGTAGATGCTGTTTTGTGTTTGAATTGCACCTGGTCGAACTGCAGATGTTGTATTGGACCCAAAGCCTTTGGTGAAGCAGGTTCCGGCTCGGGTACTTTATTCATCAGGTTGTTGAAATTCAGTAATGATGCTTCTGCTTCGCGATAGGATAAAATGATATTGCCAATATCTTGCAATGGCCCGAAAACAAAGAATGAAAATACCTGCATAGTTACCAATTGTCCGGCATCCATTTTATCATCAAATATCAACCACATCAATAAAAATAAAATAACCTGACGCAGGGTATTTACAAATGTTCCCTGTATAAAACTAATACTTCTGATGCGTTTAACTTTTGTTAATTCCAGTCCGAGAATTTTATATGTATTTCTATTTAATCGCTCTACCTCTTGCTGCGTCAATCCTAAGCTTTTCACAAGCTCAATATTTCTTAAGGATTCAGTGGTTGCTCCGGCTAAAGCCGTTGTTTTACCCACAATTGTCTTTTGTATAATCTTTACTTTTTTACTCAACACATTAGAAATTGTAGCCAGCAAAACGATGCCTACCAAATATACAGCCGGGATATACCAATGAATAAAAATGGCTGCATATACAAACACAAATACAATCCCCACCAAAATGCCAAGCAGCACATTAATAGCCATATTCATGAATCGCTCAACATCAGTGCGCACTTTTGTCAAAATGGAAAGTGTTTCGCCACTGCGCTGATCTTCAAATTCCTGATATGGTAATTTCATCGCATGCTTTAAACCATCGGTAAAAACACTTGCACCAAATTTTTGAATTACAACGTTGAGAAAATAATCCTGGAAGTTTTTAGCAATTCTGCTCACCATGGCAACGGTAACTGAGCTGAGCAGGAGCAGCAAAACACCCGGACTATTCCAGGAAAAGCTGTAGATATAGCGATGCCAGTCGTAATTTTCTTTATCCCCGATAAAGTCGTTGGCCAGGTTCACCAATCGACCCAAAAGAATAGGATCCATGAGTGAAAACCCCGTATTTATAGCTGCAAGTGTGAGCACAAGGATGACCAAGCCTCGGTAAGGTCTAAGGTATTGAAACAAAATTTTCATAATAGTATGCCGGGTTTCAACTCAAAACTAAGCTATAAGGTTCGTTGAATAGTAATTATTTTATCAAGAATCAGTGAGCTACCAGTGTTTCTACTTCGGCAATACCAAAAGTGGTGAGCTGTATATGTCTGGATTTTGCCTTCGACCTGTATTCCTGAATCACTTCCAATACATCTCGGTCGATGTATACACTGTCCACCCCATTGATTTCTACTTCGCTGTATGAAGGAATTGATTCCAACATATCTAATATTCTTTTCTTATTCATGAAGCTGACATTCAATGCAAGTTCTATTTTATATACAGTAGTATGTCCGTGATGAATTACTTGCAATGAATAGCCGGCTCTGTATGTATGCTTGATTAAAAAATAAATGGCATAGCTGATACCTATACCCACACCAATAAGCAAATCAGTGAATAAAATAGCAAAAAATGTCACAATAAATGGCATGAATTGCTCATTGCCCTGTCGGTATACTGATTTAAAAATATGCGGTTTTGCAAGCGAATATCCGGTTTGAATTAATATAACTGCAAGTACACAATAAGAAATGAAATCCAACAAATAAACGCCAAATAATATGGCAATTAACAACCACACGCCATGCAATACCGCCGACCATTTCGACTGTGCGCCTGCCTGCACATTCGCAGAGCTGCGGACAATTACTGCAGTGATGGGCAAACCACCGACCATGCCACTTATAAAGTTTGCAAATCCTTGTGCAACGAGCTCTCTATTCTGCGGAGTGATGCGATTTTTATTGTCCAGTTTATCAATTGCAGTAATACTGAGTAGCGTTTCCAAAGTGGCAACAAAACAAATAATGACAGCATTCCGCCAGATTACACTATCGCTAAAAAGCAGTTGAGGATCAGGGATGGTTATCTGACTAATTACATGAGAAGGAATGCGCACAAATTGCCCGTCATGCAGGGCAAGTGTAGGCATATATGCCTTAAATATTGCTGCTACAGAAGATCCAATAATTACGATGATAAATGCCTGTGGAACAGAGGATGGCTTTTTCGATAATTTATTCCATACAATAATAATTCCTACACATATTGCTGCAATAATTATTGCCCCTGCAGAAGTATGATTGATAACAGTTAATATATTATCAAACGCATGGTCAAGTGTGAAAACATTGAAAAACGCATTCGTCCAAAAGTCCGGTTCGTCATAACCAATCAGCAATGGAACTTGTTTGGAGATAAGCATTACACCTATTGCCGATAACATTCCTTTAATAACAGCACTTGGAATAAAATGTGTGAATCCTCCCAATCGGAAAACGCCTAATAAGGTTTGTAACACACCGGCAAGCATTACTGATAGAAAGAATGTTTGGATATCGCCGGTAGCGGCTATTGCGGCAGCACATATTGCAGTTAATCCCGCAGCAGGTCCACTTACACTCAAAGCAGATTTGCTAATAAAAGGCACCAGAATACCACCTATAATACCTGCAAGTAATCCGGAATAAAGCGGTGCATTACTTGCTAATGAAACGCCAAGACAAAGTGGCAGCGCCACAAAAAATACACTTATGCTTGCCGGAAGATCATGTTTCAGGATTGATCTTACGGTAAAGCGTGCGTGCGCAATCTTACTATGCATGTTATCACAAAGGTGCAGCACTCCTTACCCAATTGGGTAGGAAATTATGCAACCTTTTCTGTGTATAACCGCCTGTAAGAAGCTTATTGAAGAGCTCCGGAAGCAGCCCAATCTACTATCACTTTGATTGTTGCATCGTCGAGTTGTGCGGCTTTTTTGGGCATCGGATCTGCCCCTTCTGCATGTTGAATGGCGGGGATCAGTTTGCCATTAAGTGCTTGATCCTTCACCTTTTCATATGTCGTGAGGTCGATTCCTGCCGCAGGTCGGGCTGCGTTATGACAGGTGTTCGCACAATTTTCATCTATGATGGTTTTTACCTTTCCGCTGTAGGTAATAGCCGGAGTTGTGCCTGCTTGTTTTGTGGAATTACAAGCAGTAAGTACTAATGCACTTACCAAAGCTGCGGATAATAGTGATTTAACTTGCATGGTGTTCGTATTAAAATAATGTACTAAGATGCAGAAATTTCCGGATTGATGGAAGGTGTGATAGTTGGTGTCACCATTTTATGTATTCTATACATCATCACTAAAGTGATCATCATGGCAAAAACAACAACGTAACTTAATATCGGGTAATGTAATAAGTGACCATTGTCTTCTTGTACTACTATCAACCCTGCTAATGAAGCAGCCATACCTCCTGCTAATTGAGAAATGCTTGAATTCAATCCCATAAATGAACCGCGGTCTTGCGGATCAGGTACTCCCGACATTAATGCCGAAGAGGCTATCATGCGGGAAGTAATACCAATAAATAAAATGCTGTTTACCGTAATAGCCAACCACAGTGGTGTGATGCCCAGATTGCAATAAAATAATACCAGGATCATTGTCAGTATTGTTCCGGCTAAAAACACACTCCATTTCCCTACCCTATCGCTTATTTTACCAATAAATGGTCCTGCGATCAATGTGCAAATTCCGGTGACCATATAAACCAATGGTATTTGTTCCATGGTCAGTCCAAGATTATTTACTGCGAAGGCACTACCAAAAGGCATAAGCATAAAACCACCTGTTGCCAGCAAAACTGTTGCTGAAAAACCTGTGATATATCGCTTTCTGGAAAGTGTTTTGAGTAAATGTTTTAAAGGAGAAATATCGCGCTTAATTGCCAAATGTGCATTTACCGGCTTCATTTTAATGGAAATAATAAAAAACACAATACTGCCAATAGCAACGATGAGATAAAAGGGAAAATGCCAGTTCATTTTATTGGCAAGATATAATCCAACGGGAAGTCCCATTACCTGACTGGCGGCAAACGACATTTGAATGAATCCCATTACACGACCACGTACTTGCATGGCGAATAGATCGGTGGTGATTGCGAAGACCACAGATCCGATTACACCGCCAAATAAACCTGTAATGATACGCGCTATCAATAAGGCGTGATAATCATTGGCTAATCCGCACATCAAGGTGCCACCAATAAATCCAACGTAGAAAAATAATAGTATTTTCTTTCTGTCAAACTTATCAGCAAAGCCCGCGCTTAAAATTCCGGAGGCAAATGCGCTGTATGCATAGGCGGAAACCAGATGACTAAACTGAGAAGGGGTGATATTGAGTTCCGGCATCAGGATCGCTCCCAACGGCGATAAAACCATAAAATCGAGGACTATGGTGAACTGTAAAAAAGCCATTATGGCAATAATAAAGATCTGATACCCCGAAAACGGAGAAGTAGTAGTTGTTTGCATAAGTAGTTGCCTGAAAAGATGCTAAGGCTAATCAATAGCTTTTAGTTCATCTAAACCTCTCTGCAATATTAAATCCAAGTGAAAACATGAAAAAATCATGTATACACATGAAAATGTGTGCAAGCACTCCGCAATTTTTGTTATGCCTCGTCTATTTAAAGCTACATTGTCGATTTATTACGTTGAAGTCGGGCTTGTACTAGATGTGTAGTAGCTTAATTTTGTAAAATCCTATACTATCCTTCGGTCGAAAACCGTTTTAAAACATTGACTTGCGGCAAGATAGGAATGAATTTTGTGGATTATACATCATCATTGCATCATATTTAAAACCGAAAGCATATGGAAAAGCAAGGTAGAACAGACACTAACAACAAAGTAACGAGCGGATTTTTAACGCTTGGTGTTACGGGAGGATTACTCGTGGCAATGTTACTTTTGAGTTTCAGACCGCCAAACCCGCCTATGGTAGAGCCTGAAGGCCTTACAGTAGATTTTGGGCAGGATTTGACAGGATTTGGCATTGAAGAGCCTTCGTCTCAAATTTCCGGGGGTGCTCCGGCTCATAAACCGGTGGTAGAATCGGCTGTAACGCAGCAAAATGAGTCTACTATCACTGTCCCTGACAAAAAAAATACAACTAAGCCTACTACGCAGACTACTACTACCTCTACGCAGCAGAATACCAATACCATCAACTCTAACGAGTTATTTGACCCTAGCAAGCTGAATAACAAAGGTAATTCCGGTAGCGAGGGAACTGCAGGTGGTACCGGTAACGAGGGAAGTCCTGATGGTGATCCCAATGGTTATCATGGTCCCGGTGCAGGTCGCGGCGATAATGGTTCTGTGGGTTGGAACCTCGACGGTCGCAGTATGAAAGCGCCCCCTACCCTTCAAGTAGACCATAATGAGATTGGCGATATTCGCGTAAAGATATATGTGGATAGAAATGGAAAAGTAACCAAAGCAGAATACGAACGCAGTGGCTCAACCATCACAGATAGTTATCTGATCAGTCAAAGTAAAAACGCTGCAATGAAAGCTACGTTTAACGTCGATAAAAATGCCCCTGAAGTGCAGATCGGTTACATGACCTTCCACTTTAAATTGCAATAAACAGTTTGAAATAATTGAAGCCTCCTTCGGGAGGCTTTTTTTGTGCAAATACTTTCGATTTCAAGCCTTTTTACGTCTATTTGCAGCGGTTATGACGTATCCGGAAGCACTGGAATATCTATTCACAAAATTGCCGATGTATCAACGGATCGGTGCGGCAGCGTATAAGAAAGATCTTTCAAACACGTTAGCACTCCTCAAAGCACTTGGAGATCCACATAAAAAATTCACGTCCATTCATATTGCAGGCACTAACGGCAAGGGTTCTGTTACTAATATGCTGTCGAGTATTTGCATGGAAGCCGGTTATCGTGTTGGTTGGTATACGTCCCCACATCTCGAAGACTTCCGGGAGCGTATTAAGGTAAATGGCCATATGTGCCATGAGCAATTTGTGGTTGATTTTGTGCAACGAATGGAACCGCACATTGAGGCTATTCAACCTTCGTTTTTTGAATTGACCGTAGCCATGGCATTTGAATATTTTGCCTTGCAGGAGGTAGAAATAGCTGTTGTGGAAGTAGGTCTGGGCGGGCGTTTGGATTCTACCAATGTAATTACACCAATATTATCTGTGATCACCAATATCAGTTTCGATCACATGCAAATGCTAGGCAATACCTTGCAGGAAATAGCCGGAGAAAAAGCCGGAATCATCAAAAATCATGTTCCGGTAGTAATTGGCGAATACTTGCCTGAAACCTTGCCCGTATTCGAGCAAAAAGCTGCTGAAATGGGATCACCAATATTTCCTGCAGAAGAAAATGTAGCCATTGAAGTGCTATCTCAAATGCCCGGTAAATTAGAAGTAAATGTTAGCTACCTCGGTCAACTCATATACCCTGAACTGATATGCGGCTTATCCGGAGAATATCAGGTCAGAAATTTGCGGACAGTTATTCAATCCACTGAAGTGTTGATGGCTAAGGGTATAGAATTACCTGAGGAAGCACTATATGAAGGATTGAGGAAAGTGATTGATAACACAGGTTTTGCAGGAAGATGGCAATGGTTGCAGGACCACCCCACCCTTATTGCAGATTGTGCGCATAACAGCGGTGGATTGGCTGCATTGTTCAGTCAGGTGAACACGCTTACGTATGAAAATTTGCACATTGTAACCGGATCTGTGAACGACAAAGATCTCGATGCTTCTTTGAGCTTGTATCCAACTTCGGCCATATATTATTTTGCGAAACCCGATATTCCCAGAGGATTAGAGGCTGAAACCTTACAAAATAAGGCTTTTGGCTTCGGACTGAAGGGTTCGGTGTTTGATTCTGTGAGGGATTCATTATATGCAGCGCTGAATAAAGCAGGCAAAAATGACCTTGTATTAATATGCGGCAGTATTTTTGTGGTAGCAGAGGCACTCCCGGCATATAGAGATCGGGAAAAGGCGTTATCAAAGTAGCGAAACCAATTATGATTCGAAGATTTTACATACTCCTCACTTTCACCTTTTTAGCAACGGCCTTAACAGCACAATCTGATACAGGTCACGAAATTCATGTCAGAATAGACGGCATCAGAGACACTACCATTATGCTGGGTCATCACTATGGCAGCAAACAGTATGTGATAGACACCGTCCGCATTGATCATAATGGCGATGTGGTTTTTGCAGGTAATGATACACTACCGGGCGGAATATATCTTGTAGTAGTGCCACAGTTGAAAAATAGATATTTTGAAATGGTGATCAGCGGACAGGATCAACATTTCAGCATGCATACCGATACGCTTGATTTTGTCAAGCATATGGATGTTAAGGGATCTACCGAAAACTCGTTATACTACCAGGATGTCAATTTCATTGCTGAAAAGAAGGATGAAATGAATGCGATGAAAACTAAATTGGATGCCTTGCCAAAAGATGATCCTGAAGCAGAGAAAATTAAGGAGGCAATGAAGGAACTAAACAAGACTGTAGAAGATACACGTTCAGCCATCATCAAAAATAATCCCGGACTTTTTTATGCCAAATTTCTTCAGGCTGTTACTGATGTGCATATCCCGGAGGCGCCTATGAACCCCGATGGAACAAAGGATTCGACGTTTGCATTGCACTATATTCAAAAGCACTTTTTCGATAATATTGATTTCAACGACGAGCGATTGTTACGTACCAATTTATTTGATACGCGTATTCATAAATACTTTGAAGACTATATTTATAAGGTTCCGGATTCAATTGAAAAAGGTGTTGATTTTGTAATAGGAAAAGCAGCAGTCAACAAAAAAATATTTCAATATGTAACAGTGATGTTACTCAACGATTATGCTACATCTAAAATGATGGGTTTTGATGCAGTGTATGTTTACATCGTTGATAAATATTATTCTACCGGTAAAGCATATTGGCTCGATGATGTTGGACTTTATCGTATACAACAGCAAGCTGAAAGAGTACGCCCCACCTTGATAGGTAAAACCGGGCAGCCGCTGATCTTACAAGACATAAATGGGCACGATATACCTCTGTATGCGGTTGACAGGCGATTTACCGTGATTTTATTTTGGAGCCCAACGTGTGGTCACTGTAAAAAGGAATTGCCAAAAGTGGAAAAAATTTACCCTGAATTAAAAGAGCTGGGTGCCGAAATATATGCTGTTTATAATGAGGAAGAATTTGACAAATGGGAAGATTGGCTTCATCAGCATAATTATCCGTGGATCAATGTATGCGACAGAAACAATAAAGAAATGGTGGGCGTAAAATATAATGTAGATATGACGCCATTGATCTATGTATTAGATCACAACAAAAAAATCATTGGTAAGAAAATATCGATTGAGCAGGTGCCTGATTTACTGAAAAATCAGATTGCTATTGAAAATGCCCATAAACCTTAATCAAAAATCGAAATTTCGTGGTGCGTCAATAATGCCATACCTATCATGATTGACATGATTCCGAAAAATAGTATGATGGCAAACACATATTTCGAGTATCCCGGTTTCATAGCGGTTGTTTGACTGTTAAACAAGTAATTGTTGAGAATTGTTCATGAACTTTTAGCAGGTTGAATACGTATGTAATAATTGTATGTCGAAAAAGCAATACGCCATCATAAAATCAGATCAGGAATGGCAGGATATGCTTACTCCTGAGCAATATCAGATCCTTCGCAAAAAGGGGACGGAACGCCCGTTTACAGGTGAATACGACCATTTTTTCGGGTCAGGAGTTTACCGCTGTGCCGGTTGTGGTCAGTTGTTATTTGATTCTACATCAAAGTTTGACAGCGGATGCGGTTGGCCGGCATTCGATAAAGAAATAGCCGACGGCAATATCGATTACGAATCTGATAATTCTTTTGGCATGCGACGCGTAGAAATAATGTGTAGTAATTGCGGCGGTCACCTTGGACATGTGTTTGACGATGGGCCTACAGAAACTGGTCAGCGTTTTTGCGTGAATTCGGCTTCGCTGAAGTTTGATGAGAAGAAATAATCCTAGGCAACATCTAGGGTGAAGCTGAATGTACTGCCCTCCCCTTCTGTACTGCGCACATTTACTATCTGATCATGTGCTTCAATAATGTGTTTAACGATTGAGAGACCGAGACCGGTTCCGCCATTATCTCTGCTTCGACTTTTCTCAATGCGATAGAAACGCTCAAATACGCGTGTCAAATGTTCTTGCGCTATACCCACGCCATTGTCTGAAATTTCAGTAAGGATTCTATCGCCCATTCGGTAAAAACCAACATGCACAAACCCCTCTTTTTTACCGTATTTAATTGCGTTGCTTATTAAATTGATTAACACTTCGTAAATGAGCTTTTGATCTGCATTCACCAGGTATATATGATCACAACCTTCTTTAATGGATAATGAAATGCGCGACTGTTCAGACTGTATTTCCAACGCTTCGAAAACATCTTTGGTCAAGGAACAGATATCGAACTTTGATTTTTTAATGTTTAATTCACCTGATTCCAATTTGCTGATATCTACGAGGTCGTCTATCATGGCAGCCATGCGTTCAACATTCTTCAAGGCCTTTTCAACATATAAATAATTAACGCCCGGATCTTCAATGCCGCCATCCTGAAGGTTTTCAAGGTATCCTTGAATACTCATTATCGGTGTCTTTAACTCATGGCTTACGTTCCCTAAAAATTCTTTGCGGAAATTTGCTTGTTCATGCAGAATGGCAATTTCTGAACGCTTTTCCTCTGCCCATGAATTTACCTCATCCTGCACCTGACCAATTACATCAGCATCCATTTGAAGCCGTTCTTCCGTAAGTGCTTTGGTAGATTTATTTGCAAGTATGTTTTTATAAATCAATTTTATCTTTCTGTAAATAAATTTTTCTACCGCAAGGTACAGTACGCGATACGTAAGTATAAAAACCAGAATCGGCACTGCAATAAATTGATAAGCAACTTTATCTAATGCCGGAATAAATAATGGCAAGGCCTCCAACAATAGAATGCCGGAAAATACAGTCAATGCTGCCAGTAAAACAATGCGCCCCGGTGAGGCATTTTTCATAGAAATGAAATGAATTATTGGTCAAATTTATAACCAATTCCTTTGATGGTCTTAATGTAGTCCTCTCCTACCTTCTCACGGATCTTTCTAATATGTACATCAATGGTCCTGTCCCCTACTATTACATCCATTCCCCATATTTTGTTAAATATCTCCTGACGGGTAAAAACTTTCCCCGGGCGACTAACCAGCAATTGAATGAGTTCAAACTCCTTTTTTGCCAATGAAATGGGCTTTCCCTTCACATAAACCAGATACTTTTCTTCATCTATACTGATATCGCCATAACTCACCTGTTCATGATTTTGATCAGCACTCCCTGTTCGTCGCAATAAGGCTTTAATACGGCTTACAAGCAGTCTGGGCTTGATTGGTTTGGTGATATAATCGTCGGCTCCGACATCGAAACCCTGCACCTGAGTGAAATCTTCGTTTCGTGCCGTTAAGAAGGCTATTAAGGTGTTGTCAAATGCATGATTGCTCCTTAATTCACGGCAAACTTCAATACCATCCATTTCGGGCATCATGATGTCCAGGAGAATGAGATTGGGCTTCTCAACCCGGGCTTTTTCCAGGGCTTCTCTCCCGTTGAAAGCCTTTATTACCTGATAATCCTCTTTCAGCAGATTGTATTCGATAACTTCCAGAATATCCGGCTCATCATCTACAATCAAAATCCTAATCTTCTCGTTAGCCATATGCTATTTTGATGTAAAGCTATGATGATGATATTAATAGATGTTGAATCCAATATTAATATAATGTTAAAGATACCGTTTCTTTACGTTGAACGGGCTAAAGGCTTCAATATGAGCAAAATCGCTTAATTTTAAGTGCGCAATGGCAGAACAAACTCCTAACACAGGATTAGCATGGAAACTGGTGCTGGCCTTCACTTTCTCGATGGCCCTGATCGGTTTTGCTGCCTGGTATGCCTATGATTCCTTCAATAAGCTGCTAGGATCAGTTGAAACACTCTCCGCGCCGGATAATTCAGATTCCATGCTACAGGGATTGGTAAACAGCATGCATGCCGCTGATAACGATATGCGTAACTATATCATGAGCAATGATAATACCAGCTTGCAGTCGTATATCAGCACCATGGAGCATATCAGTGTTGAACTGGATAACTTAAAACAAGACATTGCATTTGAAGGCCAGGAAACATCGCTCGATACCTTGGAAGAGTACTTTCAGGACAAAGCGGACTTGATGATTTCATTGGTTATTTTCAAGCAATCAGGTGAGTATGAAAGACTTAATAGTAAGGCCTACAATAAGCTTTCAACGAAGGCAAATGAATCTCCTGATATTTCAACTATCCAACAAAATGTAGCAATAAAAGACCCTACAATCAAGCAGCCGGCAATCAAGCAACCTGAGGTTACTGATGCTACATCAAAAAAGAAGGACAAGAAGAATAAAGACGAAGGATTCCTCCGCAACTTATTTTCCGGTAAAAACGACAAGAAATCTGACGTTGACGCTGATCCAACAATTGTAGCATTAAAAGATACATCGTCCAACACCAGTAACACCTCCAATGTCACCATTGACCTGGCACAGACTTCGACAGTAGATGTCGAGGATGTGCGCAGAATTCTTCAGGAAATAAATAAGGAACAACGCAGATATAATACTCAGCTATCAGTTAAGGAGCTTGAAATTTTGGCCAGCGATAAACTCATCATCGAAAAAATTGATGAGGTAATTCAACGAATGAAAATTCGTCAGCAAACCGGTATTGCCGGTCAGTTAGCAATAGCTAAAGATAATGCAAATGCCTCCTCACGTACGATGTTGATCATCGCTGCTGTTGCTCTGCTTGCAGGGTTAGTTTTTATGACGGTGATATTGATGGATATTATACGCAGCAATAGGTATAAAATTCAATTAATAGAAGCCAGAAACCGTGCCGAATATCTGGCAAAGGCTAAGGAGGAGTTTCTTGCCAACATGAGTCACGAAATTCGCACTCCGCTAAATGCCATTATCGGTTTTTCTGAGCAGATAGAACACACTCCTCTTCAACCGGAGCAAAAGAAATTCATCAAGGCAGTATCAAATGCCGGCACACATTTATTGAATACGGTAAATGATATTCTTGATTTATCAAAAATTGAAGCCGGTAAGTTAAATATCGATGATCATACTTTTTCTATTAGAGAAGTAATCGAAGAAGTAGTGTCAATTTTGGAAGTAAAAGCGCATGAAAAAGGTTTAGCACTCACAACAGCAATCGGCGAACATGCCGATGAAATGGTGGTGGGAGACCCTTTCCGTATTAAGCAAATCTTATATAATATAGCAGGCAACGCGATAAAGTTTACAGAACAAGGCTTTGTTGAAATTAGTTGCTCTGCAAAAAAAGGAAGAAAGGGAATTGTTTATGAAATTGCCGTAAAAGATACCGGAATTGGTATTGCGCCGGATAAATTATTGCGCGTATTCGAGATTTTCGAACAGGCCGAATCTTCCATCACCAGAAAATATGGCGGCACAGGATTGGGATTGTCTATTTCGAAAAAATTGGCAAATATCATGGATGGCGATATTCTTGTCAACAGCAAACCCGGTGAAGGCTCAGAATTTACTTTGCATATACCACTTCGATTAGCATCCGCAGATGAAATTGCCTCTGTAGAAAAAGACAAAACTGAATATGCCGACCTGTCAGGGCTTGAAATTCTGTTAGTTGATGATGAGCCTTATAATCTAATGCTTGCCGAGGTTATCCTGAATAAATACGGCGCTCATATTACCACTGCAGCTAATGGACGCGAGGCTTTAGATCTTATCGATATTAAAAGTTTCGATATAGTGCTTGCCGACTTGCATATGCCTGAAGTTGATGGTTATATGCTGGCGAACAAAATTCGTGAGAGATATTTGCAAGTGCCATTGATTGCACTCACTGCAAATGTGATGCAGAATGATGTTGAACGCATTCGAACCAGTGGATTTAATGATATTTTACTCAAGCCGTATAAAGAAGTGGCTCTGTTGCAAATTATATCGAAATATGCTCCCGTGGTATTCGGAAAACAATTGTTGGAAGTTCCTGAAATCAGGGAATCCATAGTTGAGAAAGCCACAATGGATTTATTTGATTTGAGTGAAGTGATGCAATTTGCCGACAATGATCCGGATGTGCTTTCAAGCATTGTAGAGGCTTTTATTACCAATAACAAACAAAATGTTGAACTTTTGCGCGATGCCGTGCATGATTACAATCTGGATAATGTAAGAAATATTGCACACAAAATGCTGCCTTCCTACAATCACTTCCATGTTTACAGTATTGTGCCTGAATTGAAAGAAATGGAGGTAATCTCTCCTGCAGCGAATGGAAGCCTGGTAGAGAAATTTGACAAAGTGCAGCACGTGAGCAATCTACTCTTTGCCAATTTGCGTTCAGCTATCACAAGATGATCTGTAAGACTGAATGCTAAAGATATTATTGAAATAATTACGACTCGTCGTCTGTTAGAATTTTATACAACTTCATTTTGTTGTATAATGTTTTGCGGTCAATTTTCAATAATGCCGCCGCCTTGCTCTTATTGTAATTTACTTTTATCAAGGTGTTGATAATTAGCTCACGTTCGGTTTTTTCTGCCAGCGATTTTAGATCCAGAGGCTGATCAGCTTGCATTTTATTTTCAGTGCGGACAGATTGATTATTTGAAACATCTTCGCGTTTTTCGAAAACAATTTCATGAGGAAGTGTCTCTTTTCTGACATACTCACCTGAAGTAAGGAGTACTGCTCTTCGCACAACATTGCGCAGCTCACGCAAATTTCCCGGCCAGCTATAGCGCCTGAAAATAGCTTTCACTTCATCATCGAAATTAACTACATCCTTATTCAATTCTGCATTCGCAAGTTGAAGGAAGTGCTCAGCGAAAATATTAATGTCATCCTCCCTGTCGCGCAACGAAGGAACAATGATTTTAAATTCATTTAATCTATGATAAAGATCTTCCCTGAAATTACCTTTTTTAACGGCATCCTGCAGATCTTCATTGGTTGCAACTATGATGCGCACATCTACTTCCACATCTTGATTACTACCTATTTTTCTTATCCTTCGTTCCTGAATTGCACGCAGCAATTGAACCTGGATTTCATAGGTGAGATTACCAATTTCATCAAGAAACAAAGTGCCACCTTCTGCAAACACAAATTGACCGGTTTTATCTACAATAGCACCTGTAAATGATCCTTTAATATGTCCAAACAATTCACTCGCCGCCAATTCTTTACTCAAAGCACCACAGTCAATCGACACAAATGGTTTATGCGAACGATTGCTCTTTTGATGAATCATTTTTGCTACATACTCTTTACCGGTTCCACTTTCTCCGTGAATGATCACCGATAAATTTGTTGGAGCTACAACATCAATATATTCCATGATGCGTTTGGCAACCACGCTATTTCCTTCCACATATTCAAACCCGTTTTTAGGCGGATTCTTTTTGTTGCCGGATTGTTGCTGTGGTTTACTTGCAGGAATAGCTGCCGGCATGGCTTCCTTTTCCTTTTCACGGTTAAGTGCGTTTCTGACGATCAATAAAATTTCGTCGGGATTTACCGGTTTTGTGACATATTCATATGCGCCAATTTTCATTGCCTTTACCGCAATTCGAATATCTGCATAGGATGTCATGATAATAACCGGTGTTCCCGGTTTGATTTCACGAATATTTTCAAGCAATTCGAGCCCATCAGTATCCGGAAGTCGAAAATCGCTTAATACCACATCAAAATCCTGTTTGCGTACCTGATTCAATGCCTCAGCACCGGAAAATGCTGTTTCAGTAGCAAAATCCTTCTTTGTCAAAAAGCTTTTAAGCATAAGACAAAAAGTGGGGTCGTCGTCGATAATCAGGACTGTTGGGCGCATTGTGGTATACCGGGTGGTGTTTAAAGGACGCCTAAAGATAGAGACTCTATACCAAACGGATGTAAATTTTCGGTGGACAGACTGTTTGTTAATTTTTTTTGATTTGGCGGGCAGGTACGCTAGATTTGAGACTCCTTTCTTTTCATATTAAAAAGCGACTATGAATTTAACTTTACGCAATTTGCTTAAAGTATTCGTTCTTTCATTGGGTATGTTGTCTGTTGGCAACTTGAAAGCGCAATACTGTATTCCCGACTACACAATTGGTACAGGCGATGGCGATTATATTGATGGTGTTGTCCTTGGCGATATCAGCAATTTCTCCGGAATGGGTGATGAGTATAATGATTATACTGATCTCTCTACACTCCTTAATCCCGGATCTACTTACGATCTTGAAGTGTATAACACTCCATCATGGCCTGAAAATTATGCCGCCTGGATCGACTGGAACCAGGACGAGGTGTTCAGTGATGATGAGCGTTTAAATCCTATCGATTTGGAATTAACCGCAGGCGGATCGGATGTAATCACATTCACAGTGCCTTTCACCGCTCTTCCGGGAACAACACGTATGCGCGTTATGTGTGTGTATTTTCCTGCCCTTGCAATTGATCCGTGTGGAGTTGTAGAAACATATACCTTCGGCGAAGTAGAGGATTATGGTATCAATATCCCGGCCGCCGGCCCGTATGATCTTGGCGTCACCTCTATCTCAGGGCTGGGAACCGGCTGCGGATTGGGAGTAACCCCAATTACTGTAACTGTCACTAACCTTGGCACAGAACCTTCCGGAGCATTCAGCGTGGCTTATCAGGTAGATGATCCAACACTCGGAGCTTTGGCACCGGTTGTTCAGGCCTATACAGGTGCTGCTATCCCTTCTTTGGGGTCTGTCGCCTTTACATTCACCACACCTGCCGATTTCAGTAATCTCGGAGAGTATACGCTTCAAGCCTATACTATTTACGGTGTTGATATGGTAGCAGCTGATGATACTTCAGATGAAACGTTTACCAATATTCCAATAGTAACCACCTTCCCTTATTACCAAGACTATGAGGATGGTGCCGGCGGATGGATTTCAGGTGGAACAGAAAGCACCTGGGAATTAGGCGACCCGGCAGGATTTGCCATCATCGGCCCCCCTCCTGCTACTCCTACAAGTCTCAACAGTTGGACCACAGAACTGACCGATTATTATAACCTCAATGAAAAATCGTATGTGATCTCACCGTGTTTGGACTTTAGTTCACTCATCATACCTTATATGGAATTTGACGCCAACTGGGATATTCAGTTATATGATGATGGCGCCAAGCTGCAATATACTACTGACGAAGGGTTGACATGGAATGACCTTGGCGGAATCGGTACAGGTGACAATTGGTATAATACCAATACCTGCTATGCCATGTGGCCAACGTTCTACATCGATAGCTATAACGGCTGGTCGGGAAACAGTGGTGGCTGGGTGCATTCAAAACATGACCTCAGCTTCCTGGCAGGTGAACCATCTGTTAAATTCAGATTTGTTTTCGCCTCAAGCTCTTATTGGAATTTCAACGACGGTTTCGCATTCGATAATATGTGGATCGGCGACCCGCTGCCTAACGATATTGGTGTAACTAATGTTATTTCTCCTGAAACAAGTCCTTTCCTTTCAGCTACTGAATCAGTAACCGTTGAAGTGACAAATTTTGGAACAAATCCTCAAACAGGTTTCCCTGTTAGTTATCAGGTTGATGGTGGTACTATTCATACCGAAACATTCACCGGAACACTTGGTGTTGCTGAAGTTGCTACATTCACATTTGCAGCTACAAGCGATTTAAGTGCCGATGGTGATTATGATTTTGTTGCATGGACAGGTCTCGCCTCAGATGAAGATGTTACTAATGATACATGGTCAGAAACGATCAGCAATATCGAACCAATCACAGGCACCAACGCATATTATATCTATAGTAATTCAACAGGTTTCGAACCATGGTACACCACATCAAATTCACAACATATGGATGATGTGTTTGGTGTGGGTGAATGGACTACTGAATATTATGAAACAATTGATCCGGCAGTTTTATTTAGCCTCGACAATTGCTTCATTTTTATGGAGGGTTCTGATTCGCACGCTGATGCAATGGAAACTTTCATCAATGCAAATATGGATGCCATGCAATTATGGGTTGCAGCCGGTGGACATTTATTAATCAATGCAGCACCGAATGTTGGCGATGGAATGGATTTCGGTTTTGATGGCGTACATCTTGATTATCCTTGGTATGCATCAACCGTTTCAGCAAGTGATCCTACTCATCCGGTTTGGGACGGACCATTTGTTCCTACCTCAACCGATATGACCGGTTTCAATTACGCACATGCAAGTATTTCGGGTGCCTATTTATCACCCATATTATTTGATGCTGCAACACCATCACGCATTATTTGTGCAGAAAGAAATTATGGCGCAGGTACTGTGATTTTTGGTAGCATGACAGTTACAGATTTTCATACACCGCTGACTGAAGCAGGAAACTTTAGAAAGAATTTGATCGCTTACCTCGCCACATGTACCATTTCAAATGATGATGTTGGTGTGTATAGCATTGAATCACCTGAAACAGGTTGTGGCATGACAGATGAAGAGATTGTTACAATCAAAGTAAAAAATTATGGCTTCCTGCCGCAAACTGATGTTCCTGTGTATTATCAAGCAGATGGTGGAACTATCGTGAGCGAGGTCGTGCCGGGAACAATTGGAGTTGGTGATGTAGTTTTATATACTTTCGCTACTCCGGTCGATATTTCACTCATCGGTGATCATACCCTTAATGCATGGACAGGTTTACCTGCTGATACAATTAATGATAACGACACTACTTATTCTACACTTGCAAATATTCCGGTAATAACTACATATCCATATTATGAAAATTGGGAATTAGGAGATGAAGATGGTTGGATGGCATATGGCGCTTCATCTACATGGGAATTGGGATATCCCGACGGTCCTGTAATTAATGAACCTCCTACTGCTACTCCCGGAAGTCAATATTCATGGTTGACAAGCATTACGGGCAATTATAATGACAATGAAAATAGTTATCTCGAAGGACCATGTTTTGATCTTTCATCTTTAGTAATTCCATATGTTGAAGTAGATCTTTGGTGGGAAACTGAAGACACTTGGGATGGAATGCAATTGGAATATTCTACTAATGGTGGTGTTACATGGTCTGTATTAGGTGATATCGGCACAGGCGATAACTGGTATACCAATACTGCCTTTGCCCTCGATTACGAAACCGGCTGGGTAGGCAGCGGCGGTGGATGGGTTACTTCACATCATGATATTTCTTTCCTTGCCGGTGAAACTGATGTTAAATTCAGATTTAAATTCTCTGCTGACGGAATAATTAATTTCGATGGTATAGGATTAGATAATTTCAAAGTGCAAGATCCTTGGCCAAATGATGTTGGTGTTACTGATTTGATTACTCCTGTTAGCGGAGTTGATTTAACAACAACTGAAACGGTAAGTGTCACTGTGAAAAACTTTGGAACATTACCTCAATCAGGTTTCCCTGTTAATTTCCAAGCTGATGCCGGTACTATTCATACAGAAACATTTACGGGAACATTAACTGCCGGTGCAAGTGCAACATTTACATTCGCAGCAACTGCTGATTTAAGTGCTGAAGGATTACACGAAATTTGCGCATGGACATCGCTCGCTACTGATGATGATGTAACAAATGATGAAATTCCGGGATGTGCCGATGTAATGCACCTGGCTCCTGTTTCAGGTACCGGTGCTTATTATATCTATAGCAGCACAGTTGGTTTTGAACCCGGATGGATGAATTCAAATTCAACAGCAATGGATGAAGTGTTTGGCGATGATGCCTGGACACTGGATTATTATGAAGATATAGATCCATATACCGTTTTCAGTGAAAGCAATTGCTTTATTTTCTTGGAAGCCAGTGAAGGTCATTGGAGTGAATTTGAATCATTCTTCGAAGACAATAGTGATCTTATTCAAGGATGGGTAGCATCTGGAGGTAATTTATTTATCAATGCATCTCCTTGGGAAGGTGATGGTGGTGATGTTGGATTTGGTGGTGTAAGTATTGTTTACCCATACTATACTTATCAAACAGCTGCAACGGATCCAACACATCCGATTTATTTCGGACCATTTACTCCTACCACTTCTGACTTTACAGGATTCTATGTTGCTTATGCACGCACTACCGGCGATGTAACACCAATAATGAACGATTTTTATTGTGATGATTGCTATATCCTAAGTCAAAAAGATTGGGGCGATGGTCGCGTGTTCTTTGGAAATATGAGTGCTCCGGAATATTATTCTCCTTCTCCTGATAATCAGAATTTACGTCAGAATATTATTGACTATCTGAAGCTTTGTGCACCTGTAGATTTAGGTGTTACTACATTGCTTTCTCCTGACGGTGGTTGCGGAACTACTGCAACAGAAACAGTTAGCGTTATAGTATCAAACTTCGGTCCTTCAACCGTTACAAATATTCCAATGAAATTCCAGGTTGATGGCGGAGCAATTGTTACTGAAGTTGCTGATGGCCCTGTGCCTATCGGTGGTACTTATACGTATACATTTACTGCAACAGCTAATCTAGCAACTCCGGGTACGCATACACTTGCTACATGGACAGATTTCAGTGGTGATGAAGATGAAACAAACGATACATTAATATCATCAATCGTTTCACTCGCAACACCGGTTCTGGATCTCGGACCAAATACAACTGTGTGCGACGATGTGGTATTAAATGCATTAAACGTTGGAAGCACATACCTGTGGAGCACCGGTGAAACAACACAAACAATCACAGTTACTACTTCAGGTACATATTCCGTAACTGTTACAAACCCGACAAGTGGATGTTCAATTACAGATAACATAACAGTTACTGTAAACTATACACCTGTTGCAAACTTCTCGTATACTGTTACCGGTGGAACTGTAACATTTACCAACGAATCTACCGATGGTGCCAGTTATAACTGGAGTTTTGGTGATGGCGGAAGCAGCACTACTGCAAATCCATCTCATGCTTATGCTACTGCAGGTATGTATACCGTTACCCTTACTGTAACTAACGGTTGTGGTTCAGATTTCTATAGCGTTGTTATTGAAGTTGGAACTGCCATAACTGATATGGAACTTGATCAAAGTGTTACGGTATATCCAAACCCGACAGATGGTCGCACCAATGTAAATATTGCTCTCAGCGAAGCGCAGAATATTACCTTGGAACTGTTGAACCAAATCGGTCAGACTGTTTGGACAAATAATCCTGGTAACATTTTGACTGAAAGTATCAATATTGATATGACGAATATGGCTGCCGGAGTCTATAACCTGAAAGTTACAGGCGATAATGGAACTGCCACTAAACAAATCATATTGACCAAATAAAAAGGGAAACCTTCATCAAAGGCCGGAGTTTTACTTCGGCCTTTTTTGTGAACTTTTTGTTAAATTGTTGATAAATAAGGGCTCGTCTAGCTTATTATACATTTTTTACGCTTTTTTCTTTGAAGTACACTTTTCTAGGGCGTATCTTAGTCCGCAAAGATTGTCAGCCAAAACAGACTTTTATGAAAAAACACCTTACGCTTCTCCTCAGTTGTATGCTAACGCTC
>JAIBBA010000137.1 GCA_019694895.1 Chitinophagales bacterium | reverse complement strand
TTTGCTAACTTGCCAACTCTCACCTCACCCCCCGCCCTCTCCATCTCCTACCGTCGATAGAGAGGGAGCTAATTACTCTTCGGTAATAAAATTTTGCAAAAAAAATAATTACATACTCTATTAACGCGCCAGCGTTAAAAGCACCACCACTTGCTAATTCTCAAATTTTCTAATTCCCAATTTGCTAACTTGCCAACTTTCAAACTTGCAAACTAAAGCTGTTGTCTCCATGCAAATAATTACCTAAATTTGCTAATCAGCTAATTCTCAAATTAGCTAATTAATCTCCTACCACACAAACCCCCTCACCCCCTCATTCATCCTTACCCCAATACTAAAGTAAAGCTCATTATTGTCATTTTCGACAAGCTCACTGTTTACGTCGCGGTAGGTGATATGTAGGTCGAGAAAGGTGTTATGCCAGAAAGCGTATGATACCAGAAGATCATTGAGAAGGGTGGTTTGTGATATACCTTGTCCGGTGATGTTGTTGTAAGCAGAAGCGTAAGTATTGTAGTCGAGGAAGATATTGCTGCCGTAGTTGATGCCGGCGCTGTCAATGCCTTGTTGCGCAATCATGGTGGTATTGCGTATGGTGAGTTTGCGGGCAGGTTGATACCAGACGCGAAATAGTTGTTCCTTGAAATTCGCTCCAAGCGGATGCGCTATTGCCTGCGCATAGTGTGTATAGCTGGAGCCATTGTCGTCTTCGTAGCTGTAGGTATATGGTCGCGCCATATTGAATTCATACTGCAGATCGAGTTGTTCGATATTAAATGCGTTGATATATTTTGCACCTGCTTGTAACGCGTATTTATTTCCCCACCATTTATTGCCGCCAAATAATTCGCCGAAAACGAATTCGTCGAGAACAAGTTGTCCATATAGTGAGGCGGTGTTCCACAGTTTCGTTTTGAGCGTTGCGCCTACCAGGGCATTGTCGGCACTGCCCAATCCGCTTTCAACTGCGCGATAGAAGATAACCGGGTTAAGATAATTTAATTCGAATCCGGTTTCATAACCATTGGCATTATATCGATCAAAAATGATAGACTCAAATACACCAACTTCTATTTGCGGGATGATAGGTACTGTGAGATAATGAAAAGCTGCATATTTTTTGTGGATGAGACTATTATAGATATTCGACCCATCGTAATTAGCGAGTTCGGTAAATACATTGAGGTAATGCAATCGCCACAGATGCGTATTGATGCGTAACATGAGCTGGTCTTTAGCATTATCGCTCCATATCATACTGCGAATGCCATCGCCAATAAACATCTTATCCTGTCCAAACTGCATTTCGATATGCTTAGTAGGGTTGAAGCTGATATAGCCGTGTGTGGTAAAATAATCAACCCCATTATCCTTAAATATTTTGGTCACACCGTCTCCCGGCATTACTTGTGGTGCGGCATCAACGCGATCTTGAATATAATTGGGAAGCACTGCCTGATTATCGGTGGCATACAAATAAAATCCAACCTTATCGTCTACACTGCCACGCAATTCCAATCCACGGGTATTGATAAATCTGAGATTTGAACTATCGCTGGAAACACCGAATTCATTGTGCAATACCGGATTTATACGCACAGAAAAAAATTGATAAAAAGTAGCAGGTTCGGGATAAAAGAAATGGAACAGATCGCCTTCAAAATAATCGTTGGAATGCGGATTCATGAACTCGCGATTATCGTTGCCGAGATAGTCGTATTGAAATCGCTCGCGCTTTGAAAGTGTATCACTGTGTTCCCATGTTTGGGTCAGCGATGCCACATCACTGCGTAAAAATGGTTTAATCGAGGTGTTCAGATATTGGTAGGAGAGGGGGTATTGGATATCCATCCTATCGATCAGGTGATATGTATCGCCGCCAAGCGGTACATAGCTGTTACCGGAAGGCTGTTGGGCCTGCATTACCTTGTTTCCACTGCATATCAGCAGGCTTACCAAAAGGAAAATTCTACATTTGCAGGCGGAATGCCACCTGAGGCACGACATTTGCACGGATATTGTTAATTTTTGCAGAGTTACTAAAAAACCCCAAGATGAAAAAACTATTCTTTCTACTTGCCATGAGCACACAGGTCCTGTTCGGACAGAATATCGGATTTAATGGTGCCGGGCTATTCGAAAATTATGACCGGGATGTAGAGCAATACCTTGTCGACCTGAATCAACCATTCACCATTCGCTTTCCCGGCGGTTCCATCAGCAAATTCCATGACCCATACAATGTCCGCAGAGGGTGGGGGATGAGTGCAGAAAATATCAAAGATTGGTTTCAACGTACCGGTTTTGACGAAGATGGCAATGGCATGGAAAAATGGGTGCGCAAAGCAGAAGAGCAGCCCGATCACAGTTATATGGATGATCTGATAGCCATGCAGAAGCGATTTCCGCAGATGACAGTGCTATGGGTGTTAAACGTGCTTAATAGTACACCGGAAGCGAATATGCAGGCAATACGATATTTGATGAATGGTGGAGTGCATATTGTTGGTGTCGAGGCAGGGAATGAAATCTATGGTAAATATGCCACCTTCGATGAGTATATCCATGATTTTGAGCCTATTTTCAAAATGATGCGTGCCGAATATCCTGATGTGAAATTAGCACTCATTGCAGGTGCCAATCTCAATCGAAAAGAACTTGTGCGCTGGAACGATGCCATGGCGCAATATAAGGGCGACTATGACGCGGTGGTATTGCATTATTATTATACCAGTCGCGAATTGGGTGAAGCTTATGATATGATTCCTTTGCGTGGAAAGTATGATCCGGAGAAACCCAATAAAGACCTCGATAAGGCGTACGCAAAGGCTGCAGACTTATTGGCGAAAAATGATTTACTGGGAAATGGAATTAAATATGCGAAGCAGCAATTCAAAGGTAAGGAGATATGGATTACCGAATGGAATACCAAGCCTTCCGATATGCTCAACAATACGATACTGAACGGGGCATGGCAGTTCGAGCAATTGATCACCATGCGTCAGCAAGCCGAATATCTGATCATTCATAATGGGGTGAGTCCCGATAAATATGGCATGATCAGTAAGACGAATAAGTATGATTCCGAGAAAGGTGAAATGTTGAAACGCATCGGCTATTTTGCTTATATGCTTGCAGGAGAAGCCGGTGATGCGCAAAAAATTTCACCAACAGAAAAGAATGTGATTAGTGCTCCGGTTAATGGTGTCGTGCGCATGTATTTTACAAATACGGAATGTAATCCGTTTACGCCAAATATTGATCTCGGAAAATATAAAGGGGCAGATATTACAATTAACTATGTTGCCGGAAAGCACCTATATAGCGGCTCGGGAACTACAGGCTATATGGGAAAAGGCAGTGTGCCCAGTTACGAAGTAAAAGGCATTACACGAGAAAAATTCTCCGGCTCGATTCCTGCTTATAGCTTTGGATATTTAGAGATTAGGGTGAAGTAATTACGTTTTTCAAATAAATTATTTCAAGTCTAATTACTCGGCTGCAAGAAGTAGTTGTTGGGTAATTAGACTTTGTGCTGTTACAAGGAAATATATCCATCGAATGAAATTTTCTTCAATGCCGAGAGGCTCAAAGTTCTAAATAAAATGAGGTAGGGTGGCGTGCTTGTGGTATGTGTTTTATTTCACGAAGAGGGCAAGGCGAGGCGGATGAACGCGGTTGGTTTACTGCAGTGACCTTGTGCGCAGCCAAATAAATTTTCTCTGCGCAAATCCACAAAAAAACACAATCCATAACATCTCCACCCAATCTCCTCTCTCCTCTCTCCTTTCTCCTCTCTCCTCTCTCCTCTCTCCTTCAATGCCTCAATAGCCTGATCAAATGTAAAATAAGTATTACTACAAATAACATGAATGGAATTGCAGTATTCACAAATGCGAGTGGAATGCATGCTATTTGAAGCAGAATGCCGATTAGGATAATGATATTTTCAAATTTGTTATTGAACTGTGCGGAAATGTTTTCATCCATTAGTTTCTTTTGCTGCACATAAACCCATATGGCTGAGAACGAAATATTCATGAGCAGATAGTTTGCAGCCATGATGGCAATTGCATAGGGATTATGAAAATTACGACCGCTAAGTGATGTAGTAAAGGGAGTTGCGGAAAGGAACAATATGAATAAGAAATTCAACATCACCAGCGGAATGTCGGCTTTTTTAAGCATACGAAATAAATTGTGATGGTCGAGCCATAAAATCACGATAGTTGAAAAGGTGATAACATAGCTTAGCACGGAAGGGATTAAATGTGATAGATGATCAAGGAGGCTGCTGTCAGAGTCAAATGGTTCTTCAGGTACCTTAAATTCCAGGACCAGTATGGTCATGATAATGGCAAGAATGGCATCAACAAATGTTTCGAAGCGCAGTTTTTCTGATTCCTTATTAAACTGTTTAAACATAGTTAGGTGTGTTGGGGTTGACCGAAGAATGGGTTTAATGTGTACCGTAAAATTAAGGATTCTAATGCATATTGAAATGAGCAGCTATTGCATTTGAAACGGGAGCTTGTGTTGTTTATGGTTCGTTTTTTTCACGCTGCGGAAGCGGAGGGGCGCGGTTGATTCATTGTGGCGATGAAATTAATAGTCTGTATCAGGTATCAAGTATCAGGTATCAAGTATCAGGTATCAAGTAATAGGTATCAGGTATCAGGTATCAAGTATCAGGTATCAGGTATCAGGTATCAGGTATCAAGTATCAGGTATCAAGTATCAGGTAAAAATTCACGAGTCACGAATCACGACTCACGATTCACCACTCACCCACTGACCTTATTTCAATCACGGAGTTAGCGGAGTTTGCGGAGGTGTCACGAACCGCTTTTCGGCGTGGTAAGATCACAATTCACCCGTTCGCCCCCTCACCCCTCACCCCTCACCCCTCACCCCTCACCACTCTGGCATCTTCTTTGTATATTACTTCCCAAATCCCGCTTATGGCTTCCCAGCAACGTCACGTCCAGCATTTGTATTTAAGAGCCGGCTTTGGTGAATCACCCGCTATTGTCAAGCAGCGCTCGGCTAAAGAAATTAAGCAACTGGTTGATGATTTATTTACTGAAAGTAAGCAATATCGCAATCTCACGTATCTCGAAAATCCTGCAAAAGGGAAGGAAGTTTCAAACCTGAAAGTATTGTTGCTCATCCTGAAATCACAAGAGCAGATGCGCGAATTAAATAATGTGTGGATGGGTATGCTTGCATCGACGAAAGCTGTGCTGCGCGAAAAAATGACCTTATTCTGGCACGATCATTTTGCCACCTCTACGCAGTTTGCTTATTTGATGCAGTTGCAAAATAATACGCTGCGAAAACATGCACTCGGTAGATTCGATAAGCTGTTACACGCCATTGCTAAAGATCCTGCAATGATTATTTATCTGAATAATCAGCAGAACAAAAAAGATGCACCCAACGAAAATTTTGCACGTGAGGTAATGGAGTTGTTTACGTTGGGTGAAGGAAACAAATACACTGAGGCAGATATCAAAGAAGCGGCCAGAGCATTTACGGGGTGGACGGTGAATAAAAAGGGTGAATTTGAATTTGTTGCAAAGGATCACGACGATGAAAGCAAAACATTTCTTGGAAGGGCAGGAAATTTCAATGGCGAGGATATAATTAATATTTTGCTTGAAGAAAAGCAAACAGCAAAATATGTTACTACCAAAATTTATAAGGAGTTTGTAAATGATAATGTGAATGATGCGCATGTAGAGGCATTGTCGACAATATTTTTCGATAGTGGTTATGATATTTCAGCGTTGATGCGTAATATTTTTACGGCAGATTGGTTTTATGCCGATGAAAACATGGGGTCCCTTATCGCATCACCTGTTGATTTAATTACTCGCTTTCGTAGGTTGATAAAGATGGAATTTAAAGAAGAGAAGGGTCAGTTTAATACACAAAAAATACTAGGACAGGTATTATTTTTTCCTCCGAATGTGGCAGGTTGGAAGGGCGGAAGGAATTGGGTCGACAGCTCTACGCTCATGTTGAGAATGCAAATTCCTACACGTATTATCAGAGGTGGCGGATTTAATGTTCGACCCAAACCGGAATTTGAAGATGCGCCTGAAGATGAGATGACATTGAAAACCTCCAAAAAAGCAGATGTGCGCTCTGATTGGTCGGGAGTAGTAAATTATTTTAAGGATGTCCCCACCGATCAACTGACTGAGAGCGTTATCGAAACATTTATTCAATCCTCCAGCGACCATATCGACAGAAATATTATTGCCCAATATGTCGATAATAGCAGTGACGAAAAACGCATTTTAAGCACCATTGGCGTGGTGATGTCTTTACCTGAATTTCAACTCATCTGATATGGCACCAAATAGAAGAGATTTTCTCAAACAAACAGGATTGGCATCAGCAGGGATATTGGTGCCTTCATTCATTAAGGCTTCCGTGCCATTTCTGCCGGGAGATGTAAGACCAAAAGTATTGGTGATGATACAGTTTACCGGAGGGAATGATGGATTGAATTGCATCGTTCCCATCGGCAACGACCTGTATCATAAGGCTCGTCCGAATATAGGTTATAAAAAAGAAGAACTCATCAAGCTGAGTGATGATATCGGCATGAATGCAAATCTTCAAGGCTTAGCTGATCTGTTCTACGAAGGGAATGTGGTACTGATTAATAATGTTGGATATCCCGATCCTAACCGCTCGCATTTCAGATCGATGGATATCTGGCAAACTGCAAGTGATGAAAATGTGTATATGCAAACAGGGTGGATAGGCAGGATGTTAGATCAATCATGTAAAAGTGGAGACTGCCAAAAGCCGCATTTTGCTGTTGAGATCGACGACAGCCTGAGCCTTGCATTAAAAGGTGAATCGATGAGTGGTTTTGCTGTTCGTAATCCGGACCAATTGAAGAATGTGAATTTAAATCCGTTCATTGATAGTGTTGCCCGAAGCGGCGGCGATATACATACACATGATAATGTTGGTTATTTACATAAATTGCTGACAGACACTACTGAAAGCACGGATTATATTTATGATCAGTCGAAAAAATATACAACAGCGTTTACTTATCCTACATCGGAATTTGCAGCACAGTTAAAAATTATTGCTAACCTGATTAATGCGGAAACAAACACTTCTGTGTATTATGTATCGTTAAGTGGATTCGATACACATGCGCTGCAACGTGGACAACAGGAACGTCAGTTAAGGATTTATTCGGAGGCCTTGCAGGCGTTTACGAAAGATTTAAAATCTACAAATAGATTTAAGGATACACTGATCATGACGTTTTCTGAATTTGGCAGAAGGGTGGAAGAAAATGCCGGTAAAGGAACGGATCATGGTACTGCGAATAATGTATATTTAATTGGAGGTGGAATGAAGCAGGGCGGCATGATAAATGATATGCCTGATTTATCGAAGTTGGTAGATGATGATTTAGTTTATCAAACAGATTTCAGGAATATTTATGCTACGATTCTTGATAAATGGCTTGAGGTGCCGTCCAAAGAAATTCTCGGACGAGACTTTGCCAGGATGGACTTTTTGTGACCAATACTGAGTAAAGCATTCGGTTTTTATTAACATGAGCCTCTTGATCGGTTTCGGGATGAAGGTTTGGAAATTTTTGCCTTTTAAGTATTTCTAAGCGAGGTGTGCTAAGCGCTTGTATTCGAGTAGAAGCGGTTGCTCGCGTTAGATTCAATGTCTGCCTGACATTCCAGATTTAAGACCTAACAGGTTTGAGACCTGTTAGGTTTAAAACCTGTTAGGTTTAAAACGTGTTAGGTTTAAGACCTGTTAGGTTTAAGACAATGGGATGATTCAATTACCCCCCCCCATTCAACCTCCATAAATTATCAAAAGAAAATATTTCGATTCGGGCAACTGCACCCTCATTCTCACCATGCATCTTCTAAACACACCACTCGCTACTCAAGAGTCACGGCATTAGTATGTAGAGGCAAGTATCTAGAATTTGTATCAGGTATCAGGTATATAGTATCAAGTATCAAGTATCAAGTATCA
>JAIBBA010000136.1 GCA_019694895.1 Chitinophagales bacterium | reverse complement strand
AAGAATACTGTAAGTAAATATGGTAAGTAACGATCAGACTTATTGCCGAGGTTAGGCTTCACCACCTCATCACGCACAAACAAAATAAGTGGCTCCATCAGGCTTTGAACACCTTTAGGCGCTTGTCCTTCCCTGCGGCTGTATGCTTTCGCCACGCTGGTGAACAACCAGATCATGATCAGCGATACGAGCAGTAATGTAGCTACGTTTTTGGTAATAGACATATCCAACGTAAAACCGCCATCCTCATGCACGATCTTGCCGCTTTCGTTGTAATAAAAACCTTGGTATGTTTCGTGATGTTCAGCAGTTGCAGGCTCCTCGCCACCGTGATGCGCTTCCGGCATCTTGTTGCTCATGAACACATGCAGTCCGTCGTGGATTACGATACATGGCAATGGGATGGTAAATCCACCCACAATATGCCACTCGTGGGCATCTGCCACGTGGTGCATCGCAAATTCCTTGGCGTCGTATTCGCCTTCTCCACCCGATGCTTTAGCCTGTATTGGCGCCAAAAACATCCATCCCAGCAGGAGCGAAAGAGCATATTTTATGAGTGACTTCACGACGGTTACATTTTGAATTTCGCCGCAAAGGTAAGGGTTCAGCTCCAAAAAAAAGAAAAAAACCACCTGTTTTTGCCTCGTTTTAGGCATTTATCTGCCCATGGTGGCATTCAGGTGTCAGGATGGGCTGTTTACCCTATTTTTGAGGGGAAAATGAAGCTTTTTGCTTACCTGGTCGCAATGGCAATGCTTGCGGGCTGCTCTGTACATGACAGTGAGCCGAAGTCTGCCGTTCCCGCACCCCCACTCCCGCATAGCCAGGCACCGCTGGCAGCGCGAATGAAAACCGCCGGGCTCGTCAATGTGCAAGAACATATCCCCGACATCCTGGTAGAGCTGAAATACAGCACCACAGACAATTTCGTGAAAACCGATGTCTACGGAGATCTTGACTCCGCCTACCTTCAACCTGATGTAGTGAACATGCTTGAAAAGGCCTACACCCACCTCCAAACCCTCGACAGCAGCCTCACCTTTATCGTATATGATGCCACCAGACCTTTGAGCGTTCAGCAATACATGTGGGACATCCTCCAAATACCGATAGAAGAGAAAGGGAAATACCTCTCCAACCCTGACAAAGGGTCTATCCATAATTATGGTGCCGCTATCGATATCTCACTTGCTGTAAAAACAACCGGCAAAGCCCTCGACATGGGTACCACCTACGATTTTTTTGGCCCGGAGGCCGAACCCATCCAAGAAGCGATCATGCTGGCAAACGGCAAACTCACCCAACAACAACACCAAAACCGGCTCACCCTCCGCAAAGCCATGGAATCAGCAGGCTTCAGGCAACTGCCTACAGAGTGGTGGCATTATAATGCCTGCTCCCGTGAAGAAGCGAAAAAACGTTATGATGTGGTGGAGTAGTTAAATTTTTCACGCAGAGGCGCAGAGACGCAGGGGAATAAATGCAACTCTGCGACTCTGCGCCTCTGCGTGAAAAAAAATACGTTATCACAATTTAAACCTCAAAACCCCCGCTGCAAACGACACCGTCGGGCTGCTTTCGCCGAACCAGGTGAGGATATCGCGGGTGGCAAAGCCGATCTCCCAAATTTTAAAATCAAACCCGATACCGGCAGGAATATTATAAGAATAACCCCCACCGGCGGAAAGTCCGGTTGACAATTTGATCACCTTCAATACAGTAAATTCCCCTCCTAATCCGATCACCGGAGAAGTATAAGCACCTGCTACATCATTCATCGGAAAAACAGCATCAACACCAACATTCAACATGTCTGAAATTTTTACAGAACCTCCGAGTCGCAATTTTGTTGGCAGATTAACAGTGAAACTTTGTATGCCTGAATATGCGATCAATTCAGGATCTCCAAGAATATCGGAGATGAGTTGAATTGGATCGGTGCTGGTCAGTCCGCTGAATGCAATTGTATCGAGCGTGAAATCATTTATTTGCAGCACGTTAGCCGTGTATGTCATCTTACCCATATCAACTACACTGGCACCAAAGGTCAAGCCTTCACCGATCTTTAAACTGAGACCTACATCAAACCCATTACCTCGTCCAACCGGCTCGTATGGATTGCTGGTGATGGTAAAGGGCGTTTCACTTTCCTGCAGATCCATGATATCCAATCCCAATGCTGCCGTTCCACTCAGCACACCATCTGTTGAATTGATATCGAGATAGGCAAGTCCTAAAATATATTTATAGCCAAAGCCACCGTACACGCTCACACCTTCTGTGCTGCCAAATAATTTTCTACCATAGGCAACATTAAATTCAGAAGTGATATTCAATGAAATTTCTGTGTCATCAAATAATTCGCCGAGGCTCAACGGTTCATACGCAACACCATAAATGGTTGTACCATCGAAAATGATAGTGTCGATATATTCTTCATAATTATATCCTTCAAAAACAATATTCGCTGCCTGGCCGGCAAACAACGTATGATATGCCATATTGCCTTTCATGGAAAATCCGAAGGTACCTAATTTAGGTAGTCGCAAACTAAACCCTATCGGCATGACATCCACGTTCATGGTAATACCTTCATTTAAGAATGATCTGGCAAGTGTTACCTGATCTTCAGCAGAAAGACTGTCTTCATTATTAAATAAAATAGCACGCACATCATCCTTGACCAACGCATTTGAAAACAGCCCATATCCAAATTCACCAACGCCTAAGGAGAAGGCGTTGTCTGTTTCAAAACCAAGGTTGGCAGGATTGATACCGATAGCCTGATAATCGGTAACAAAAGAAGTTGCCGTTCCTCCTCGCCCCGTAGCGCTGAATGAAGTTTCCTCCGATTGTGCTCGTGCGGAAATAAGTGTTGTGCAAACAAGTGCGATGGTCAGCAATTTTTTCATCATGTTCAGAGCTTATGCCTTCAAAAATACACAAAGTGTTGCAGTGGTCTATCCACATAACGACAATTTGATCTTTCAGGTGTATATTAGAGCATATTCCTTATCAAAATTGCCATTCGCAAATTGGAATACTTTTTGCATATGGCGCGTAAACAACATCAAAAACTATCCTATGTCAGCAGTTAAATCAAGCATCATTGCACTCCTGTTCATGTGCAGCTACACTTTACAGGCACAGATATCAGTTGAAGTGAGTGAATCCGTATCCGCCATGAGCCTCGGCGACCGCACCGGATATGCTGTCACCATCCCGCGCAGCACAGAGAAAAATGCTGCAAAGGCATTCCGCAGTTGGATCATCGAAAAGCAGAAAAAAGCGGATATCAATGAATCTGCCAAGCATGAGTTGCGTGTTACCAATTTCGCATATGGCCCGTTAGGCTCCGCTCCCGTAAATGTATATTTTCAATTCAACGAAGGCAAAGACGGGGTGATCGTGGTTGGATATTTTGAAGTGAATGGCACTTTTGTTTCAACAGCCACAAACCCCGATGCGGTTGCCGGATGTAAACAATTCATGACGCATTTCGCGTATCGCATGGAAAAATTAGCCATTGCCGAAAATCTGGATGCCGAGAAAAAAGCGCTGGAAAAACGCAATGATGAACAAGCCGGACTGGAAAAACAGCAAAAAGCACTGAACGACAAGATAGCAGACTGTGAAGAAACGATCGCCAAGGCAAAGGATGACCTGAAAACAAATGCCGGCGACCAGGAAACAAAACAACAGGAAATAAAATATCAATCAAAAAAGGTATCGGAAGTTGAAGATGCTTTGAAGGTTTACGATAACTACTAAGCCGGCTTTTCTTTACCTTACTTCAATGGAAACAGGTTAGCTCATGCGTAAACACCTTATGGGTTGTTTATGGTGATTTAACCTGTTTTATTATTTTTGGATCTCCTAATGGAACCGGAATTACCATCCTCAATGTTGTAGCTGGCACATGGCGACGAGCGGAAAGAAAACGAACAATATCATTAAGCAATATGGGCTTACCGTTGGCGACAAATTGTTCACCGTGTTTGTCTACCTCGAATCACGCAGCGATTGTCGCGCGAGCATAGGACAAAAAGGTATTCACATCCGACTTTCCAAATACATGTCGGAACACGACAGGTTCGATCAAGAAATGGAATTGCTTGATTGGGCAAAAAAGTATATCGCAAAAAACGGTTGGCATGAACGCCCGCCGTTATACCGCAAATACCATGACGGAGATACGCTTAAAGTAATGGGAAAAGAATTCACCATTCGCATACGCTATGTATCCAATAAAAATGCAAGTAACGGAAATTTAAAGAATGGCGTCATTCAATTACAATTGAGTGAGGGCATGTCGCCAAAGCAGGAACAGAAACATTTGAGCTATTTAGTAAGCCGACTTATAGGTAATGAATTTCAGCCTGCCATTGCACAACGCGTGCAGGTATTGAACGATATTCATTTCAAAAAACCGATCAAAAAATTGCGACTGCGCGATAATATCTCCAATTGGGGAAGTTGCTCTTGGGATGGCAGTATCAATATCTCCGTTCGCTTGTTATTTGCGCCTCCCGAGGTGATCGATTATATCCTTATCCACGAGCTCGCACATTTGGTGGAACACAATCATTCCGACAGATTCTGGGCACAGGTAGAAAAAGCTATGCCCGGGTATAAACTCGCCGAGGACTGGCTGCATAAGCACGGCGACCAGTGCATATTTTAAGGTAGATCATTTCGCAATCTGAATCGTGCGCTTCAGCTTTCCACGCACGTAAATACGCTGCTTTAACAGCACGCCATTTGCAGCATACACATTCAAGGTGCCGGTTCCATCGCAAAAGTCGCCCTGATCGGTAATATTTCCCTGTTGATCATAGGTAGCATGTGCATTCCATAACAACCCATTTTTATATTCAAGATGATATTTAAATGAACCATCGTTGTAATAAAAAAAACTGCTGCCATCATACTTATGCTTATAAAAACAAACCCTCGCCATCAGGTTGCCGTTAGGGTAGTAACTATACTGCACCTGACGATTGCAATCTCCCGTACTCGTATCACAAAATTGCTCAAAAGTAATATTGCCTTTTAAATCAAACTTCTGCTGCCAACCCACTTGTTCCTCATCATCACCACGCGCAATATATCTGCTGAGTGTCCAGTCGGATTTAATGCTGTATGATTCAATCAATAAAATAGTATCGCCATTAGAAAATTCAAATGCATACTTTTCATATTTCTTGAATATGGTGTCACCCTGCACGATAGTGAAGTCTTTTTTGGTATAAGTTCCGTTCGGTAACTTACTCAATAAGTGCGGCAGTGGCTGGGCATACAAATGAACAGAAATTCCGGTCATCAGAAATGATCCGATCAACCTGATGAGCAGTCGACGGAATTTCACGGATCAGAATTTAGGACACGGAATTTTGCGTGCCTTTCTTGGTAATGCATCAATAAATGTGAGAGATATCTCCGGTCCGCCGTTGGTGTTGCTGGCATCTGACAATGAGGAGATATTGACATCATAGCTAACGCCCAAGCTGATCTTTCCATAATCCAAGCGCGCTGCAATGGCAGTAGATTCTCCCTTCGTGCCACCATCTACATCACCAACTATCCGCTGCCAGATACCGAAACTGATGGCAGTGGAGCTGTATTGCATGCCTTCGAGGTAGAATTTCAGGTTCGTTCCGCCGAAATATTCCATATACGGCCCTTGGCTCATCACCATGAATGCGGGAACGAGACTTGTCATTTCGCCAACAGGAATTTGCGCACCAATATGTCCGGAGATACGCATATACAACTCATCACGCTCCGCACCGATCGATTGATCAGGTTGGTTGAGGTGATATATAGAACCACCCAGATACATACTGAATTTATCCTCCTTAGGAACCAGATACCACATCAAACCGGCAGCCAGATCCAGATATCCCTTCGAATCGAACCCGATGGTCTCTCCGTTGGATAGTGATGGGTCGTAATACACCCCATCATACTGGTTGGCGAAGGTCATGGCCAGATAATCGACACTTTTCTGCGCATAAGCCCCCTGGAAACCCGCTGAAAGGTAGCTGCGATGGTATCTGTCGCCAAGCGTTTTGATATAGGCAAAGGTCAAGCCCACATTGGTACTGGAGTATTTTGTATCGCCGGCAACGTCGTTAAAAGCGTTGATCCCGACGCCCATGAGGTCGTTTTTGAGGAAGCTGGAGCCGAAGTTCATATCGACACTGGCAGCAAAGGTGTTGAATGGCGCAAAAGAATTCCACTGGTTGCGGTAGTTCACAATACCGCGGATATTGCCGTTAAAAGCGCCTGTCAGCCCCGGATTCAGCGTCAGCGGGGAATAGAAGAACTGGGTAAAATGAATATCCTGCGCATGCAAACTCAGCATACCCGAAGCCACCACCAACAGGAATAGTCTTTTCAGCATAAGATCACGTGTGTGTTTGAGGGATGAAGTTCCATGTTTTGAAGCAGAATACAAAATGGGTCAGTGGGTGAGTGGGTGAGTAGTGAGTGGGTGAGTTTACCTCGCCGAGAAGGCGGGTGGGGTTTGCATTTCTCTGCGACTCTGCGCCTCTGTCCGTAGGACTCCTATGGAGCGTGAAACTCGGCATTCCAACCCGATCATACACCTAGAATTGTATAAATGAACAAGATATAAGCAATTTCCCATCGGCCATATATTATTTGCAATTATTGCAACTGTAGCAGGTAGGGTATGGGTGTTTTGTGAAGGAATAATATTATTATTACAAGTGAAGTGCAGAATCAACAATTTATGCCAGCTGATATCACAAATCGTATAAATGCATATGCAATTACTGCTGGATGTTTTTTGTTATTAAATAAGCATGGAGATGCTCAGGTTATTTATACAGATATTGAGCCAGATATCGAAATTCAATTTGATGAACAGACAGCAATTGTAGATTTGGATAATGACGGGACAATAGATTTCGCATTTCTAAAATCTTCTGATACTTATGATTGGGGAATTAGTGATCGGCGATTGCGTCAGAGAATATGGGCAGGCCCTCAATTAATGACAAATGAAATTGCCGGTGATTATTTTTATTATAGTGCGGGTGGGACAATAACGTATTTACCGTACGCTCTAGATAAAACAAATTTTATCAATGACGAATTAAATTTTTATAACTGGGGATACCAATTAATGGCTGTTGCTGTTGCTAATACTGAATTTCCTGATGATTGGGCATTTCATGGTGGGCACTGGATAGTAGGTGAAACGCCGAAATTTTTGGGTGTTAAATTTATAGGTAGTGACGATTGCCAGCATTTCGGATGGATACGATGTTCTGTAATTGACACTGTTCATACTCTGATTATTTATGACTACGCTTTTGAAAAATCCTGTGAAACTGGAATCTTGGCGGGAGATACCTCACAGTATAATGAGGTAAAACCACAGCTATCTAAATTAAACCTTACCATCCACCCCATCCCCGCCACCGACCACATCATCATAGACTACCCCACAACCACCCCAACCACCCTCAACATCTACAACAGCTCCGGCGCCAACATCTACCAAAACCCACATTGGACCGGCGAAGACATTGACGTAAGCAATTTCCCACCGGCCATTTATTATTTGCAATTATTGCAACCGGAGCAGGTAGGGTATGGGTGTTTTGTGAAGGAATAATAAACTCCGATAACTCCGCGATTGAAATACAAATGCACGCAGATGACCCAGATTAAGCTGATTTACGCGGATCAAATGCATTTACCTGCTACCCATAAGGATTCATTTAAAAGGAAAATATTTGTAATTTAGTAGTATGTTCCCCAAACATCTCCACCGTTTATTAGTAGTAATAATCCTGCAATTTTTTGTGCCGGCGAAGCAATATGCACAAGCACCTGAGATAGAATGGCAGAACTGGTTAGGCTCAAACGGCGATGAACGGCCTTGGGATATGATTCAAACAAATGATGGTGGGATTTTACTTGTTGGACAGGCGAATTATGCTGACGGAGCAGTAACGGAGGCATTTGGAATTGTAGATTATTGGGTTGTTAAACTTAGTAGCGCTGGTGCATTAGAATGGCAGAAATCTTATGGCGGATCACATGTTGATGTATGCTTTGGTGTATGTAAAGGTAATGACGGGGGGTTTTTACTCGCAGGATATTCACTATCGACCGATGGCGATGTGACCATTGCTTA
>JAIBBA010000135.1 GCA_019694895.1 Chitinophagales bacterium | reverse complement strand
ACCTATATCGGATATGATACACTCATTCATCCAATTACAGTTGAAGCAGGTCAGATTTATAATGTGAAGCTCAATATGACCCAATCGGGGATCTCTTTGAGTACAGTTACTGTTTCGAGCAAGGTTACCAAGAAACTGGAAGAAGTGCAGATTTCTACTACCACGATCACACCTTTGCAAATCAAACGTTTACCATCAGTTGGTGGCGAACCGGATCTTGCGCAGTATTTGCAAGTTTTACCCGGTGTGATTTTTACAGGCGACCAGGGAGGGCAATTGTATATACGCGGAGGTAGTCCGATTCAAAACAAAGTGTTATTGGATGGTATGGTGATTTATAATCCTTTTCACTCCATTGGTTTATTCAGTGTTTTCGAAACAGATATCATAAGAAACGTTGACGTGTATACGGGAGGATTTAGTGCTGAATATGGCGACAGGGTTTCAGCTGTTGTAGATATTACAACGCGTGACGGTAATAAAAAGCAAACCGTTGGCGAAGTATCTGCCAGTCCGTTTTTGGCACGTGTGTTATTAGAAGGTCCATTAAAAAAACCAAGTGCCGAATCCAGCAGTGTAACCTATATCCTTACAGCAAAACACAGCTACCTCGATAAAACCTCGGAAATATTTTATCCCTATGTAAATAGTCAAGAAGGTTATTCGCTCACACAAGGTATTCCATATACATTCACAGATTTATATGGTAAAATTTCCATCAATTCAGAATCAGGAAATAAATTCAATGTTTTTGGATTCAATTATCGCGACAGTGTAAATTATTCGTCCATCACAAATTACCGCTGGACAGCCAGTGGTGCCGGAACTAATTTCGTGATTGTTCCTTCAGCATCCAATATTTTGATTGAAGGTGTTTTTGCATACAGCAATTACAATATGACACAGAATGAAGCCGATGAAAAACCGCGCACCAGTAATGTCGGCGGATTTAACGGCGGTGTTGATTTTACATATTACCTCGGTTCAGGCGATTTACAATATGGTGTTGAAGTAATTGGTTTCAATACCAACTATGAATTCTTCAATAGACTTGGTATCCGCACAGGGCAAGAACAATTTACGACTGAGTTAGGCTCTTATGTGAAATTCAGAAAATCATTTAATAAGAAGTTTGTGATTGAACCGAGTATTCGTTTACAATACTATGCATCACTTAGTGAATTTTCACCGGAGCCGCGCATTGGTATGAAATACAATATTACGGATCGCGTTCGTATAAAGTTTGCGGGCGGACTTTACAGTCAGAACCTCATCAGCAGCAAAAGCGATCGCGATGTGGTGAATTTATTTACAGGTTTCTTATCAGGTCCTGATGATGATCTGTATACCATCGATGGCGAAGAAGCTAAATCGAAATTACAGCGTTCAACACATGCTATTGCCGGTATTGAATATGATCCTACCGATTTTATTGAGTTGAATATTGAACCTTATATCAAATATTTCAATCAGCTGATAGAAATCAACCGAAACAAGGTTACACCACGCGATGCTGATTTTGCTACGGAAACCGGTCAGGCATACGGCATTGACTTCAGCATGAAATATGATCGCAAAAAATTATATATCTGGTTGGCCTATTCACTCGGATTTATCGAACGCAATGATGGCGAGCAAGTATATCCACCGCATTACGATCGCCGTCATAACATGAACTTTGTTACCACCTATACATTAGGTAAACGATGGGAATTAAGTGCACGTTGGAATTTAGGATCTGGATTCCCATTCACACAAACTGCAGGATTTTATGAATCTGTTGATTTCCTGGATGGCATCAGCACTGATTACACCGGCACCAATGGCAATCTTGGAATTATTTATTCAGCGCAATTGAATGGCGGTCGCTTGCCGTATTACCACCGTCTGGACCTGGCAGTAAAACATAATATTGTATTTGCGAATAAAAATAAAGTGGAGATCAATGCAGGGGTAACGAATGTGTACAATCGCGATAATATTTTCTACTTTGACCGCGTGCGTTATGAACGTGTAAATCAGCTACCGGTTTTACCGTCGCTATCTATGAGTTATTCGTTCTAATGATAAACTATATAAAAAAAGACAGCCAATATGCTGTCTTTTTTTATGTACCGGAGGCGGGACTCGAACCCGCACACCTTTCGGCACACGCCCCTGAAACGTGCGTGTCTACCAATTCCACCACTCCGGTTTGTGGAGTGCAAAGCTAGGCTATTTTATTAAAAATCGCAAAATATGTTCAGCATGCAGATGGGATGCCGCCCGTTTACAAGAGGTATTATCCACGCGGAATGCTAAAGTAGAATGTGCTACCCTGCCCTTCTTCGCTTTCGGCCCAAACGCGACCGTTGTGACGTTTAATGATGCGCTCAACGATTGCCAGACCAACGCCGGTGCCATCAAATTGCTCCTCACTATGCAGGCGGCGGAATGCCTGGAAAAGCTTATCTTTTAGTTCCGCACTGAAACCAACACCATTATCTCTTACTGCAATAGTATGTGCCTGTTCATCGGAAGTAGAGAAAAATTCAATGATAGGTCGCTTCCGTGTTTGGGTATATTTTATGGCATTGCTTACCAAATTCATCAATGCCTGACGCAGCATATCATAATCACCTGTCAGAACCGGAAGGTCGCGTACTAAAATGGTATAATGTGAGAGGTCGGCATGCTTATTTAATTCCGACAACACCTCTTCAACCAATTTCTGCACAGGAACGATGTCCATTCGTTTATCGCTGCGACCCATTTTGGAGAAAATGAGCAGGTTGTCAATCAAGGTACTCATTTTTACAACGCTGCTTCTAATCTGGCGGATATTTTCAAGCGCTTCGGGGTCGAGCGTTTCTTTGTTATATTTATCTAGCAGATAAGCAAAAATATCTATCGAACGCAATGGTGTTCTTAAATCATGCGATACAGAATAGTTGAATGTTTCCAGCTCTTTATTGGCAATCTCTAATTCATTCGTTCTCTCCAGCACTTTAATTTCCAGTCCATCATTAAGCAAACTGATCTCATTTTCTTTTTGCTTAAGTGCGGTAACATCCATTGATACAGAAAGCACTTCAGATAAAACACCTTGGTGGTCGATCAATGGCACCTTAATAGATTTCAGCCAAATCAATCTACCTGTTTGCACATCAGGTATTTCTTCCTCATGCGTAATGATGATATCTTTTTTAAGGAACACCTCACTATCGCAGGCTGTTAATTGATTTAATACAGCGCTGTAATTGCGTTGTTGACCATGAGGATATTGTAACAAGTCTTCAGCGGTAGCTCCCAGAAATCCTGCAAGCGCGTTATTTACGGTAATGAATTCGTTTTTTGCATTTTTTACATAAATCAGGTTTGGAATGGCATTGACAAGTTGCTGCATGAATCCGGCCTGATTCAATATTTGTTGCTGATAGGTTTTGATGGCCGTAATATCCTGATGAATTCCCGATGCACGAAGAGGTTTACCTTCTGCATCCCACTCCACTACCCTTCCCTTATCCAATATCCATCGCCATTGGCCATCGCTAGCCAACATGCGAATTTCTGATTCATAAATCGGCCGCTTTCCTTTAATATGTTCATCGAAATTGGCGTAGGCTTTATCGCGATCATCAGGATGAATAAATTTATCCCAATATTCTTCTGTCACTACCGTATCTTCAAAATAGTATCCCAACATTTCAGCCCAACGCTTGTTGTGGACCATTTTGTTTTCACGAATGTAAAAATCCCAAATACCCATTTCGGCACCTTTCAGTGCAAGGTCGAGGCGAGCTTCACTTTCACGAAGTGCTTTATCCTGCAATTTTCTTTCTGTTACATCGCGCACAATACCTTGCAATCTGCCATCGGAGAATACGCGTGCGCTGATTTCCACGGTACGCTCCGTTCCATCTTTGCGTATAATAGTTTGTTCGCCAAACAAATATTTATTTTCAACAGTGTCGTTGTTTGGCTTGCGATAAAATTCAATTCGCCCCTTTGGCAATATCTGCCCCACCTGCATGGCAAGTAATTCCTCTTTTGCATAGCCGGAAATTCGGCATGCCGCGTCGTTCACTTCCAGAAAATTATCATCAGCATCAATGATCATTATAGCATCCTGGGCTTGTTCTACAAGATTGGTATAATGATATTCCTTTTCACGCAGAGCAGATTCAGCAGTGTTCAACTGGCTGCTTTTAAATGCCAACGAAACAAAATCTGTAAGACTGCGTGCAAAAGATTGATCTTCTAAAGTCCATTTATGCCAGCTGTGTCTGTTCTCAAAACACATGATACCCCACAATTGGTCTCCATTGCTAATAGCTACATCCATCATGGAAATTACATGTTGTGGTATCAAATAGATATCTCTGAATTCGATTACGCGATCGTCGTTCTGCACATCATCTGAAATGATAAATCGTTCATTTATTAACAACTTAAAATATGCAGGAAACTGATTGATATGAAATTCTTGTAAAGAACTGTATGCATCAGATTGGCGATCATAATTAATTACGCAGGTAAGTGTTGAAAAATCGGGAGAGAACTTCCAAATGTTCACCGCACTCACATCAAGCGTATGAGCAGCAACGCGGGAAATGGATTTTAAAGCACCGTGGAAATCGCCATTGATCATGGATTCTTCCTTGGTGAGTGATGCTAATGTATGTTGATGATGCTTTAAAGTCTTCTGAATTTTTCGTACCTCAATATCAGCAAGTTTTCTGGCATGAATATCGCGCATGATACCATTGATGCCTGTGATCAGTCCTTTCTGATCTACCAGTGGTTTCAAACTTACCTGCACAAATCGCGGTTCTCCGTTTTTTACCGACAGCAATAAATCATATTGAAATTCTTTGATACCATATTCCAATAAACGACGAACTTTGGTATAAAAAAGGGATGTATTTTGCGGATGATTCAAGAATTCGAAACAGGATTTACCGATGGTATCGTCAATCTGAAATCCTGTGTAAGACTCCCAAACACGATTTAAAAATGTAAAATTGGCATCATTGTCTGTTTGAAAAATGATGTCGGTTATATTCTCAACAAGATTTAAATATTGTTCTTTTACTGCGATAATCTGGCGTTCTGTTCGTTTGCGGTGACTGATATCCGTAATAAACGTTTTCACGGCAACCTCACCTTCATGCAGTACAGGGAATGAAAAAACTTCCACTTCAAATGCCACGCCATTTTTTTTCACAAACTGCACTTCAATCACACCTGCAGGTTTGTTGTTGATGATCATTTCCCGAATCCTCTGCATGGTAACATCGCGCGACCCTTCTTCTACAAATGGCCATACACTCAAGCCAATCATTTCGTCAACACTTTCAAACCCAAACATCGAGGCTGTTATATCATTACAATAGCGGATGATGCCTGCAGCATGAATGACTACCGACGATTGCGTTAGATTCAGGAAAGTCTGATATTGACCACTCAGGTCCTTGTCTTTATGATGGGCAAGCACGCGTTCTGTTACCTCTGTACATATCACTGCATAGCCTTCAATATGCTCCGATTCCTGGCTGATTTGTGACACATGTAAATCGTAATATTTGCTGCAGGAGGGCTCCCATTGACTGCTCAACAGTATTCCGGTCTGGTCACCCATACCCCCTAGCTCAAACCAGGCATGCAAAAAGCCGGGGAAGACCTCCTGCAATTCACGTGCAGGAAACACTGCATCCCTACATTGCAATATGTTGCGGAATGACTGGTTGAAATGAAGGATATTAAAGGATTTATCGACAAAAACAAGCGGGGTGCTCAATAACTCCCAGGCTTGAAATCGGGTTCCAAGTAAGCGTTTCTGTCGATCTTCCGGCATCAGACAATAAAATTGATGCTACAAATGCAAAAACATGTATTGAATTGCAAGCTTTTGTGACATGACAAATCAGGCCATCTCTTCGGTAAGGATGTGGAAGGCGGCTGCAGGCTGACAAGAATTCGCTATTAAGTCCTCAATTAGTGAAGGGCCGAAACGCAAGTACCAGGGTATCATGTTGTCATAGCGCTCCTGGAGGCCTCCTGAGGGGAAAAGCTTGTTCAGGATACCGTTGAGCTGGTTGAGCTGCACCTCCATTTTGCCCTTTTCAGCCTTCAGGAGCTTCGATTCCAATTTGTGCAGGCTGTTTAACATGGCTTGACCTTCTGCCATCACAGCAGAATCCAGGGAGCTATCTATCAGTTTAGCCTTTTCTTTCAATCCCTCTATCATTTTCGCCAACACCGCTTTCTCGGCATCCAATTGCAATGCAATGCCACTATTGCGACGAACATATTCGGCGGTTAAACCGGATGCATCTTCAAATAAATCAGTAATGTTCAATTGCAGTTTTTGAATCTTTTTATTGGTAGCATGATCAATGAACATAAAAGAATCGCGCAGCAACAACATTGGATATTGTACTTGATGATATTCGAATACCGATTTCAATTGCATCCAATAAGCAATTTCACCTCCTCCACCTATAAATGCAATGGAGGGCAATAATTTTTGTTGGAAGACAGGTCTTAATATTACGTTCGGACTAAATCGCTCAGGAAATTTTCGCAACTGATAGGTGATTTCTTCGCGTGTCATGGTGATATCCGTATCCTTCACCATAAACATCTGATGTTGTTCATCAGCAATGATGCGATTGCGACCATGATTATCAAGGTAGAATAAATTAATATCTCGTGGATGTGCCTGTGCTTCGTACGGGAACTGTGTAATCGTTTTATTAACGAGTGAAACTGAACTGCTGTTCAAGAGCTCATCTTCCATGATGTTGGCGAATACGGTTTTTGCATAATGATCGTCGCCATTCACAACAACAAGCCCGTACTTACCAAACAATGCATTCAACATTTTTCTGCCCGCATCTGCAAGTGTTCCGCCGTTTAGATAAGCATCTGATAAAATATGGTGCATTTCCTTGGCATAAGGACCATCGCCAAGCATGCTCAATAATTCCTGCACGAGCGGTTGTGCATCTTTCAAAGAAAATCTACCTGTTGCGCCACGTTGATCAGTCTCCCATGTGAAGGTCTTATTAAAAATATGGGCATGATTGATCTCAGCGAAATCGTGATCTTCGCTTCCCTGCCAAAAAACAGGAACAAACCGGAAATTGGGAAATTGTTTGTTTAGAGTATTACAGAGTTGTATTGTTGATGCTGTTTTAATCAAATAATACAATGGACCTGTAAATAAATTCACCTGATGAGCCGTAACCACACAAAAGGTATTTTCTTTTGCGAATGCGTTGATATTATTCGCAACGGCATCAATAATATTAATACCGGCATATTGCTTGCGCAGCATAGTTACCAGTGCTTTTCTATCGATTGATTCTTTGCTTTTCCCTTCAATGATTGCGGGAAACGATGCAAATTCGGGCGACCAGGCATAAAAAGGTTTTAATGCATCCGCTCCGGAAATATAATCGGTAACGATCTTAGAAAATCGCTTTGTGGTATCAAAAGGTATTACTTGATGCTGCATGCGGTGTCAACGCGAGTTTGCTCATACGGGTTCCCCATACAGATCAAATGATTCGGCACGGGAGATATGAATGTTGGCAAAATCGCCTACACGAAGATAATGCGCAGATGCATCAATTAATACTTCATTATCCACTTCAGGTGAATCGGCTGCTGTTCTGCCAATGAAGAATCCTCCTTCAATGCGGTCGATGAGCACGCGCTGTGTGCTACCCACTTTAGCAGCATTTTTGGCGATAGAGATTTCTTCCTGCACTTCCATTACTCTTGCTGCGCGTTCGGCTTTTACTTCAGCGGGAATATCATCATTCAATGCATAGCCGCTTGTTCCTTCTTCATGCGAATAAGTAAACACCCCAAGGCGATCGAATTTCGCCCATTCCACAAATGCACACAACGCATCAATATCCTCTTCCGTTTCTCCCGGGAATCCAACCAACATTGTTGTACGCAAAGTAATATCGGGAATAATATTTCTGATATTGGTAATTAATTCTTTAGTCTCTTCTAATGTAATCTGACGATTCATTGCCTTCAACATATTATTTGAAGCATGTTGCAAAGGCATGTCGAGGTAGTGGCAAATATGTTTGCTATCGCGAATGGTTTCAATCACATCCAATGGAAATTTTGATGGATAAGCATAATGCAGGCGTATCCATTCAATTCCTTCCACCTTATCCAATTCTTTCAACAAATCAGAAAGCGCACGTTTTTTATAAA
>JAIBBA010000235.1 GCA_019694895.1 Chitinophagales bacterium | reverse complement strand
CGAGTCACGATTCACGAGTCACGACTTTACATTCCCAGGTGAGACTAATGACGTTGGATTTGATTGGTATTACTCATTTCCCATAAATAAAATAACCCGCCGAGAGGCGGGCTATTTTTTCAGGCATACTCAAAGAAAAGACAACCGTATGGCACGATTGATCGTGTCAAGCGTCGTTTTAACAGAACGATGAATTACGACGCAGTAACTTTTTTTCCTTTCATCATTGCTTTCACCGGACACCAGCCGAGAACAGCAGTAAGGAAAATTCCCATAACAACAGGTATCATCCAGTAGGCATGTAAAACGCCTGCTACGATGCCAACTACTAGAAGTAAGGCATACCTTACTATGATTTCGTCGATTTTAAGATTTGGATTAAAGTTCATATACATTGTGATTACGTTGGTAAAGATCATTCTACCACAAACCACAAGTAATGACTTCGATCAGGCAAATCGGTGATTTTAGTCAGCCGACAGCGATTAACATTTTTCAGGCTTAAAATAGCTTTTTCAGCAAAGTGTGCACTGCTAAAGAAGGGAGCAATTGTCCGGTTTGGATATCAGCTTCAGCAGATTTGAGCCATTCGTGGTATTGCGGATGCTCACTCACAGAGCGCAGAATAGCATAATGTAATTGATCTTGAAACCAGCTTTCACGCTGCCGGATGCGATTGGATTCGAGATATCCATTATGCTTCGTCAACTCAAAATACTTGTCGATTTGATGCCTTAATTCAGGGATTCCCCTACCCTCAAGACCTGAAATCAATTCAACACAAACAGGCCATTCAGATGTCTTCGACTGAAACAGATGTATAGCTCTTCTCACTTCTGCTGCTGCCAGTTTTGCGCGTTCTACATTATCGCCATCGCATTTGTTTATGAGGATGATGTCTGCCAGTTCCATGATACCTCTTTTAATACCCTGTAATTCATCGCCTGCACCCGGAATCAACAAGAGGATAAAAAGATCCGTCATGTCGTAAATGGCAGTTTCGCCCTGACCTACTCCAACCGTTTCTATCAATATCGTATCAAATCCTGCAGCTTCCAGCAAGATGATGGTTTCACGCGTAGCCGCTGCCACACCACCCACATGTTCGCCGCTGGCTGTTGGCCTGATAAATACTGAGGCCTCCCGAGATAGCTGCTGCATACGCGTTTTATCGCCCAGAATACTTCCCTTGCTGATGCGGCTGCTGGGGTCAACTGCCAGTACTGCCAATTTTTTATTGTCGGCAAGCATTTGCAATCCCAAACTTTCAATTGTGGTGCTTTTACCTGCTCCGGGGCTACCTGTAATACCGATGCGCATGGCAGAGCCACTGAGAGGATAGCATGCCGACAATAAGGCCAATGCTTGCTCTCGATGAGCAGGTACAGCGCTTTCAATCAACGTAATTGCGCGGGATAATAATACCCTGTCGCCATTGCGGATACCTGTTAACCATTGCTCTGTTGTGAGATCGAGTTGTGCCATTACCGGTATAAAAATAAGATCCCCCCGCGTAAAACACGGAGGGACCACAAAATATTCTTAATTGCTTATCAGAATGGATTAAATGAAACACCCACTGTTATAGGGTTTCCTGTTGGCCCTTCGCCATCGGTGAATATCGGTGCCAATCCGTAATAGGCTTCGATATTGATCTTGCTGTAGCCGAGTCGGAGCGTTGGTCCGTATTGCAAGGTACTTACATTTTTAACGCGATATTGTTTGAATTTGATCTCATCGCCGGATCCACTGATATAATCATCGCCAACATATTTGGTATGATTACTGAATGCGTATCCCGCCTTGAAACCGATAGCAGCCTTGAATCTGTTGCCATTTTTATCATCGGTGCGGAAACGGAATTCCAATGGCACTTCAACATAGTTGAGTACAAATTTATTTTTAGAATACTGTACCGTATCAGCAAATTTTACAGGCACAGTGTATGATGATGTGTCGTAAGTAAAATATGAATTGTTGTAATAATTGCTCCATGAAACACCTGCTCCAATAGCGAAGCTGATATTATCATCTTTCAATGGCACATCGTACATATAATGCAACCCGATACCACTTGAAAGGCCTTTTATTTTCATTGAGTCAGGAGCACCCATCCAACCATCCCAATGAACATTGATTAGAAATCTGTCACGTGAAGGGTCTTCTTTTTCCAAAACCGTTGTTGTTGTTTTCGCTGAATCTACTTGCGCAAATGCCGTGGCAATCGTAAAAACCATCACAGCCGCTAATATCAATTTCTGCATGTTGCTTTGCTTTGTAAGTTTATTGTATGGGGCAAAATTAACCATTTTCAGTCGTTAACATGGCCTTTATGCACGTCCGAAGCCTAATAACGTCTAAAATTTGCGCTTGGTATGGCACCTTACTTTGGTTTAACCAGGTAATCCCACGATATTATTTATGCCGCCACTTTCCCCTGAAAAAGGATACATTTGGTTAGTTAAAATTGACACCCGATGAAACAGACAGTTCTACTTTTAACATTTGCTTGCACTCTTGGAACGGCAACAGCGCAATGGAGCGAGATTTTTGAAACCGG
>JAIBBA010000234.1 GCA_019694895.1 Chitinophagales bacterium | reverse complement strand
CGAATTGCTCTTCATGCCATACTCGCATATTTTCATTCACCGGAAATAATACTGTCGGATAACAAAAACTTAAATATTGTTCGCCGCCATGCTCATTCACAATACTTGCTCCTTTTTCTTTTGCATCGGCTATTAAATCATTGAGATAACCGGGTTTATTTTCTTCGGGAAGTGGCGTGAGCATCACTTTTTCTTCCCAAGGCATTCCATATTTTAATTTGCCGAGTTTTTCGGTATACAATTTGATGAAGGCATCTGCAATTTGCTCATGCACGAATATCATTTTCAATGCGGTGCATCGCTGACCATTGAATGAAAGTGAGCCTGTGATACATTCTGTAGCTGCTATTTCCAGATCGGCATCAGGTAAAATAATTGCCGGATTTTTTGCTTCCAGTCCGAGGCATGCGCGCAAGCGATTTGGCTTTGGATGTGCCTTGCGAATAATATTGGCAACGCGACTAGTTCCAATAAATGCGAACACATCTACTTTTCCGGATTCCATAATCGGTGTTACGATTTCCTTTCCATCGCCATACAACATATTTACAACGCCGGCAGGGAAGCTATCGCGAAAACATTCCTGCAGTGGATTAATTAATAACACACCATATTTCGCAGGCTTAAATAATACGGTATTGCCCATAATGAGCGCCGGAATCAATGTGCTGAATGTTTCATTCAAAGGATAATTATATGGTCCCATACACAATACCACACCCAGCGGACCGCGACGAATTTGCGCATAAATACCTTCTTCTTTTTGAATGCGCGATGATGTTCTGTCGAGCTCTTTGAGGGCATCGATGGTATCATAAATATACAATACCGTACGATCGAATTCTTTTTCAGAATCGGCACGTGATTTACCGATTTCCCACATGAGCAGGCGTACAACTTCCTCGCGTTTTGTCTTCATTTTTTCGGTGAAGGTGATCAGGCATTCGATGCGTTTTTTCACCGACATGGTAGGCCATTCACCGCGACCGAGGTCATAGGCTTTTGCGGCGGCATCGAGTGCCAACATGGCTTCACTCACTGTAAAATGTGGTATCTCGCCAATTTCGACACGTTCCAATGTTTCGCCCGTGCGGACATAAATTGGTGAAATCACTTTAGTGAAGTTTCCTTGCCAATTCTTTAATGTGCCGTTTAATAAATATTGCGATTGATGTATGGGGAATTGTAATCTTGCGTTTTCCGGAATAGATTCCCATGAAGGGAAGATGGGTGCAAATGCACTCTGCGTTGTTGTCATATTATTGCCTGATAAATTTTGCGATCGCCATATTGTCTTGTGCGATCATTTTGAGTAAATAAGTACCTGAAGGTAACATGCTAATATCCAGATGATTATCACCGATGCCTGCGGATGCTTGCAGAAGGCGCTTTCCGGCCATATCATAAACTTCTAATAATGCATTTTGTGTGAGCGGAGAAAAATAAATATCATTGTTTGCAGGGTTGGGGAAAATAGCGAATTGCTGCTGAGCTTGATAATTGCTGATAGCAACCGGAGTAGAGATGTCAATTAATTCATCTCGAAGATCTCCTTCAACATACACGGCAAAAGTGCGCGGTGGAATTTCAAGATAAATCTGATTATCGCCCTGCACTGTAATAGTAGGATAAATTGTTTGACTGAAAATATCAGTCAGCGTATCTCCTGCATGAATATTTGCAGTATTGATGGTTTGATCGACTTTTAATGTATTTCCAGAGAAATTTATTGCTACCACCACTTCGCGACCGCTGATGGCATAACTTGTTTGATATATCAATGAGGTATTTGCGCCGCCGCTGATATAATTTGCGGAGTAGGGTGATGAAAATCTGCTCAGATAATCAACTTGAGTGGCACCAAAAATATATCGTTCATGTGCTTCCATTAAACCGTTGATGATATATTTCAAATTTCCAGGAGCATAATAATCGGGGAAGAACACACATGGAACCCCTAATTTATTATTGGTCATGATATAGGCATATGCCAATTCAGGATCATTATCAACGGGCTGACCGGCATCGCGGAAATCGTGATTATTGATGAAGGTGACCACATTAAATCCGCTTCCTCCAGCGCCATCAACAATGCTTGCATTAAAAACATTGCGCACATCGTATCCAAATGCATCGCAAGCTTGTTCTAAACTATTGCGCAGTGCGAAATCGAAAATACGTGGATGAATTGCAGCGCGTGTATCATCGTCCATGCTTGATAAAGTGTTATCCACCCACCCTTTTAATGCTGAAGGACTATAATCATAATATTCGCCAACAACCATATCGGGATCCATACCGTGGTCATGCAGATCGTCGAGCAGATCGCCTACAAACCAGGCGGGGAAATGCTTTACAGCGTCGAGGCGAAATCCGCGAATGGATTCATCCGACCATAAATATTTCGTGTAATCGTATAAAATAGATTGTGATGAAGGTACGGATTGGTCGATATCATAATAAAAATACATGGCATCCCAATCGCCACTTAATTGTGTTGGATTTCCGTTGGGTTTAAAATTTTCACCATGCATAATACCTTGTCCGCTTGGCACATTACTCCAGTCGGTGGCAGTTTGATAATGTAT
>JAIBBA010000134.1 GCA_019694895.1 Chitinophagales bacterium | reverse complement strand
GCTATCGGCGACTTCGAAATAAATATCACTGATAATGATGTGGAAGCTCCTGTTTATGCATCATTTACGTTTACCGGATCTGAACACAACGAAGGCGACGGTTCAACAGATATTTATGTCTATTTATCTGAAGCCGCAGATTGCACAATAGAGGTAACTGCCAATGCTAGCTCTACTGCAGTTAATGGTTTGGACTACAGTACAACATTACCTGCTGAATTTACATTCACCGCAGGAGGTGCTACATCACAAACATTAACCATCGATATCATCAATGATCTTGAAATTGAAGGCGATGAAGCATTGAATCTGGATATGGCTGTCACCTCCGGAGCATGTGCTATCGGCTTATATCCAAATTATGCACTGGATATTATTGACGATGACTTTGAATCTATTCAACAAACATCCGGTATTATTACTCAAATGTATCCAAATCCGGCGTTTGAATTACTCAACATTCAAACTGACATTTCAATGGATAATTGGTTTATTTATGATATCAATGGAAAATTAATTCGCAACGGAAGTATTCAATCCCGTGAAATCCAAATCGATATTCATGACCTTGTTGCAGGAACTTATCAATTGAGAGTTTCGAATGCAAATGAAAGTGCTATTACTAATTTTGTGAAACAATAATTTATTTCTGATGAAGAAAATTTTACTGACAATTATGGCATCAGCCGGTTTATTACTTGCTCATGCTCAACTAATGATTAATACAACAGATGTACCTGTATTGATCGATTTTACAGGTTTTGCAGGGGCAGGATTTCAACCCGGCGGAGGCGCAGGTATGCTCAATTCAAATGAATGGAGCGTTACCGGTTTTAGTGAAGGTGCTGTTGATTTCGGTGCTACTGCAACCACAGGCGACTTCGCCAGAGGAAGCACAATGGGCCTGGTTACTTCAGGAGGTGTCTACGGTGTAGATATAGCAGGTAACCAAGGTCTAATGGTTCAACCTACAGCTGATGATTTTACTCCCGGTAGCTTTATTTTGAAAATTGAAAATAATACCGGCGTCGATGTTACTGAACTTGCTGTTGCATATACTATTTACGTCCTCAACGACCAAAACCGCAGCAACAGTTTTAATTTTTCGATTTCGTACGATAATGTAACCTATACACCTATCACAGCCTTAGATTATACTTCTCCTGATGTGATGGATTTTACACCGTACGTAGTACCAAAAGCAACTAATATCACCGGTCTCGATTTTCCTGACGGAACAGTAATGTATTTGAGCTGGACCGGCGATGATGTTGGTGGTGCCGGATCACGTGATGAATTTGCTTTGGACGATGTATCCATTACCGCTATCGAAGGTGCGCCTGTTTCATTGGCAACTTTTGCTCCCGCTGCTGATGTGGTAGACGAAACTGCAGGCACCGCATCCGTGAATATTTCACTCAGCGATAATGCAGATTGCACTGTGCATGTCAGCATGAACGCAGCTTCAACGGCTGATGGTGCAGATGCTACATTTGCTGCCTTCGATCATACATTCGATATTGCTGGTGATCCGCTCTACACATTCAATATTCCATTGACCGACGATTTATTGGATGAACCTGATGAAACGCTCATCCTTGACCTCACATATATTGCAGGTGCCTGCGCTGTCGGACTTCCATCAACATTTACTTTGTTGATTATGGATGATGACGTTACACCTCCGCCAACATATACCGTATACGATATCGCTGAAATCCATGGCGAAGACGCTAACGGTGTGGCAACTTCAATTGATGCGCATGCTGAAATTACAGGTGTAGTACACGGCATTAATACCTGGAATGGCGGATTGCAATTTACATTAATAGATGCAACAGACGGCATTAGTGTATTTAGCTATGATAATGATTTCGGTTATACCGTGACTGAAGGCGATGAAATTACTATTCAAGGTGTTGTCACTCAATTTAATGGACTTACAGAAATTGAACCTGATACACTGTGGTTTATTGATGGCGGAAATGCATTGGAGACTTCATCAATTGTTACTACGCTCTCTGAAGCAACCGAATCGCATATGACAACAATTACTAACCTTAGTTATGTTGATGTAGCTGAATGGTTGGGAGATGGTTCATCATTTAATGTAAACCTTACCAATGGTGTAAATACCTATACCATTCGTATTGATGATAATAATGAATTGTCAACCATGACAGCACCGTCGCTCGGAACGCCTTATACACTTTCTATCACAGGCATTGGAGGCCAATACGACACAGGCTCTCCTTACCTCGATGGTTATCAGCTTAATCCACGTTATGCAGCAGATATAGTTGTGGTGCCAACGGTAGGCATTTATGCTCCTGAACAATATGCTATCGCTGTTTACCCGAATCCTGTTATAGATGCCTGCACCATTACAGCTAATGAGTTAATCAACTCAATCCGCGTGATTAATGCGCTTGGTCAGGTTGTTTACTCAGCATCAGTGAATGCCAATCATGTTTCACTGCAAACCGGCGATTGGAATGCAGGCTTGTATCAAATTCAACTCGATATCAACGGAAACTTGAGCAATACGCAAGTGGTAGTTGAATAATTTATTGTTAAATCATATTTCAAAAGAGGGGTCAGACTGCTGATCCCTCTTTTTTATTTTCAGTGTGCAGAAGCTTCTCCTAAACTACTTGTCAGCACTGTCATTATATCGTAAATATGGCGTTCCTTAATACATTCTTAACTTATCATAACAGCAATACTGTATTAATTGAGTAAGTTTGATGTATATATTTCTGCCAATGTCGAAATTATCCGGATACCTCCGTGCGATTTATCATCATGAAGAATATCATGGATGGTTTAAGCGACGTCGCTTTTTTGAGGGATGGTATTTTAAAATCGTAGACAAAACTCAACAACACGCATTTGCTTTTATTCCTGGCATTGCCATGGACGAACAGGGCAACAGACAGGCTTTTATTCAGGTGTTGGATGGCATTCATGTTACGGCAGATTATTATAAGTTCGACCGCGAATTTTTTCATCCCAACGACCGCCGATTCAAAGTAAAAATCAAAGAGAACAGCTTCTCTATGAATCGCATCAAATTGCAATTGCCTGAAATACGCGGGCAAGTGCATTTCAGCGAACATGTCAAACTTCCGAAAACATTATTGTGGCCCGGTATCATGGGATGGTATTCTTATGTGCCTTTGATGGAATGTTATCATCAGGTGATTAGCATGGATACAGAACTTACCGGGAAATTGGTGGTGCGCGGACAAGAAATTGATTTTACCGGAGGAAGAGGATATATCGAAAAAGATTGGGGACGCTCATTCCCTTCCTCATGGATCTGGATGCAATCAAATCACTTTGCAAATCCTAAAACTTCATTCAAACTTTCTGTTGCGAAAATTCCCTGGTTGAATAGTTCATTTGTCGGATTTATCAGCGTATTCCTGCTCAATGGAAAAATATTGCGTTTCGCAACATATACCGGTGCGAAATTGAAAGAAGTTGCCATCAACGAAAACGGAACGGAAGTATGCCTCGAAGACAAACGCTATATCCTTCGCGTAAATGCTGTTAAAGCCGCGGGTGCCGAATTGAAAAGTCCTATTCAGGGACTCATGGAAGGCAAGGTGAAAGAGAGTATGCAGGCAGTTATGCACATCACCCTTTTCGACAAACATGAAAATCGCCTTATTTTTAATGATACCGGGAATAATACCGGATTAGAAATTGCCGGCGACACACATGAACTTCTGCAGTTTTAAGTCTTTGCTGCGGTTTGGAACTACCTTGTTTTTGTTCCTGCCAATATTGCTTTGCGCACAGGATACCATCGGTTATTCCGAATTTCGATTTACAGTTATCGACGTACAAGGCAACGAACTGGCTAGTGATAAGATCACTGCTCAAATCGGCGATATCTTTCTTCGCGATTCCACACAAGCAGATAATTATGCCGCTGCCAGAGTAGAATATTCTTTAAGAGATTCTTGCTGGATTCTGAGCCAATATGCACCACGTGGCTATAACTACGAAATTGAGATTTTTCGCAATAGCGATACCGTCAATCTGCGTCTCCTCGAGTTGCGCAAAATGACTCTTATCTACCCCGGATACAATGAAATCGATCAAACAGGATGCCAATTTTGCCTCTGCTATGATATTCCAATTCAAAAAGGTGTCTACATGCTCGATGTCCCGCAACGCCGTGAATCCTGGAAATACCTCCGCCAGGTCTATATCAACGTACGCAACCTACCCACCGAATTCCGCGATATCAGTGCCATGCAGAACTGGATGTTCCGCAGCGGAAAGTAAGCAAATACCTACTTATGGGTATTGAAAAAAAGCACTCCTGCTACCTACATTTGCACCTTATTTAGACTAGTTTTAAATTAATGATGACAGTTCGGGGGGATTTTAACCGCTTTTATGCCGGTTTTTTCATTGCAATAACTTGTTTATCAAGTAGTTGTAAAAATGATGCTTCTACATCTTCCGACCTCGAAACCAAAGTGGTGGCAGATTATGCCGACCATGTATTCAATACCTACACAGAAACTCTCAGCGCTGCAAAATACCTGCAGTCGGCGGTTGACGGCTTTTTAGCAGCACCCTCAGATTCAACCCTTCAGGAGGCACGCAACGGCTGGAGAATAGCAAGAGCATATTACGGCAAAACTGAAGCTTTCCGCTTTTACGACGGACCTATAGACAATGGAGAACATGGTGTTGAAGGCCTCCTCAATGCTTGGCCGTTGGATGAAGCGTACGTTGATTATGTAGAAGGAAATTCGTCGACCGGAATAATCAATGACATCAAAACCTATCCTGAGATCACACGCGACTTGCTGGTGTCATTAAATGAAAAGGGTGGGGAAGAGAATATTTCTTGCGGTTATCATGCTATTGAATTTATGTTGTGGGGACAAGATTTAGATACTATCGCAGCAGGTAAAAGACCATATACCGATTTTATTGCAGGTAGCCTGATCAACGACCGAAGACGCACCTATTTAAAACTTGTAACAGATTTGTTGATGGAACATCTGCAATATGTAACAGATCAGTGGTCGCCGAAAATTCAGGATAATTATAGAACCGCATTTTTGGAAGCAGATCCCAAAGAATCCTTGCAAAAAATATTTACCGGAATTGGCGTACTTGCCAAAGTAGAACTTGCCGGTGAGCGCATGTTTACTGCATATGATAATGCCAGTCAGGAAGACGAACAAAGTTGCTTTAGTGATAATACTTATGCAGATCTTCAAAGTAACCTCGATGGTATAGCACGCATATTTTTCGGTAATGAAGGTCGCACCGGATTGCGTCAATTATTGGAGTCAAAAGATCCAACGGCAGCACAAAATGTGGAAACACAACTCAAGGCAACACAACAAGCATTTGAACACATGCATCAGCCATTCGACAGAGCTATTGCGGTTGATGCATATCGCCCTGAAACGATGCAGGCAATTCTGGCAGTGCAAAAACTTGGAAATGATATTGCAAATGCCGCATCTGCACTTCAGTTAACCATCAATGTTACTAACGTGCAATGATGCAGGTCATCCAGGCACATATTAAAACCATCATTGCAATAGCTGCCATTGGTGTATTTTTATTTTTCATCACAATAGGTTCCTGCGATAAAGAAAATTTATTAGCGGCTGCATCATTAACTTCGGAAGCAGATGAAGCGTTATCAGGTGGATCGGCAACAGTGTTCGATCAGACAGTAAATGCCTTCGCGCTGCCTGTACCGGGACTTTCACCGGAAGATGAATTGTTATTTTTTGTCGGAAATTCTTTCTTCAATCAAAATTGGGTGCAGGCGCCAAGCAGCACAACAGCGCGCGATGGATTGGGTCCGTATTTTAATGCAAAATCTTGTTCGGGATGTCATTTTAAAGATGGAAGAGGCGAGCCTCCTGCTACCATTGGTCAGTTATCAGAAGGATTAATTGTAAGATTAAGTATTCCCGGAAATGGCGCACATGGAGAACCTGATCCTGATCCGATGTATGGCGGTCAATTTCAAGACCATGCTATTGATGGTGTTGCTTACGAAGGGCAATATGAAATTGTTTATGTAGAAGTTCCCGGATATTATCCCGATGGCACTTCTTATTCCTTGAGAAAACCACAAATCAATTTTCTTGATTTGCAATATGGAGCAATGTCATCTGACATCATGTATTCGGCACGTGTTGCTCCGCAAATGTGTGGTCTTGGTTTATTGGAAGCGATTTCGGAAAAAGATATTCTTGCTCATGCCGATCCTGACGATAGGAATGGCGATGGCATTTCAGGTCGCGCTAATTATGTGTGGAATGCAATTGAAAATAAAGAGCAAATTGGTCGCTTCGGATGGAAAGCAAATCAACCGACAATATTACAGCAGGTGAGCGGCGCATTTAATGGCGATATCGGAATTACTTCACCCTACTTTAAAGATCAACATATCACCGATGCGCAATCTGCTCAGCGTAAATTGGTGAATGGTGGCGATCCTGAGATTGATAATGATGATTTGGAAAAAGTACATCTCTATTCAGCAACACTCGCTGTTCCTGCACGGAGAAATGTCGATGACCAAGATGTGCTCAGTGGGAAACAATTGTTCATTAAATTAGGTTGTAATGCCTGCCATCTCGATAAAGTTGTTACCGGCAATCACCCGAAATTTTCTGTGTTATCGAATCAAACCATTCACCCTTATACCGACCTTCTGTTACACGATATGGGTGATGGACTCGCCGATGGTCGCCCTGACTTTCAAGCATCAGGAAGCGAATGGCGCACACCACCACTGTGGGGAATCGGCTTGTTTAAAACGGTAAATAAACATACTTATTATCTCCACGACGGCAGAGCGCGTTCTATCGAAGAAGCCATTCTTTGGCATGGAGGTGAAGCTTCAACAGCTAAGGCTTCATTTATGCAATTAAGCAAAGCTGAACGAGATCAGTTGCTCCTCTTCCTCGAATCATTGTAAAACAATAGTCATCCTTTTTTAATTGCAGGCAAAGGGTTGGTATAGTATTACCATAATGCCGGCAAATATGTAATTTCGTGTTGCCTATTTGTATGACACGCATATTTACTTTCTTAGCCTGCATATGTCTATGCCTGCTTTCCACGAACCTTCAAGCCCAAACATTTTCTCATGTTGAAAATACGTGGGTGCCGGATGATGGATCCAGCATCACTTTTGCGATTGATGTTTCCGGACTTCCCGATGTGATCGATACCGTGTTCGGACTTGAAACAGTTTGCATCAATATGGATCATACCTGGGATAGTGACCTCGACATTCGTTTGGTGGCGCCTGATGGGACCAGTTTTTTGCTTGTAAGCGGAATAGGAGGAGATGGCGATAATTTCAACAACACTTGTTTTAATGAATCTGCAGCAACGCCTGTGAGTTTCGGATCTGCGCCATTCAGTGGGTCTTTTATTCCAATGGGCGATATGGGAATTGCAAACAATGGTCAGAATCCGAATGGTGTGTGGCAATTGTTGGTTTACGATACTTATGCATTCGCTGACCAGGGATATATGTACGATTGGTCAATAACCTTCGGAGATGATCCTGCCACGTCTTCTACTTTCGACAGTTCAATTCTGCCAATTGTGAAAATAAATACCGGCGGACAAATTATTCAGAATGAACCAAAAGTAACTGCCGCTTTTCAAATAATTGATCATGGTGCCGGTATGCTTAATCACCCTACAGATACCGATTACGCATTCGACGGAAAAATTCTTGTGGAGTTGCAAGGATTTACAGGGCCCTACTATCCTAAAAAGAATTATGATTTCGATATTGTTGATGATGCAGGTCTTGAATATGATACCGTATTGCTCGGACTCCCATCAGAAAACGATTTCATTCTGAAAGCAGAATACCTCGACCTGTCGCTGATGAAAAATCAAATTGCTTACACCATGTCGAGAAATATGGGACGATATGCACCAAGAACGAAATATTGTGAAGTGCTGGTAGATGGAGAATATATGGGTGTGTTTTCATTGACAGAAAAAATTAAGCGCGACGATAATCGGGTTGATATTGCCAAGTTAGATTCAATTGACATTTCAGGTGAAGAACTCACCGGCGGATACATCATTGAAATCAACGAAAATTTTACGCCCAATGATTGGGAAAGCGATTATCTGCCAATAAATTATGCTACATGCGGATTACCGGTAGCTTATAAAATGGTAGAACCGCGCATCGAAAATATCCAACCGGAGCAACTAGATTATATCGTTGCATATGTCGACAGTTTTGAAGATGCACTTCATGGCCCCGATTTTTTGGATACTGCTGTAGGTTATAGAAATTATGTATCTGTAAAATCATTCATCGATTTTATGCTGGTAAATGAATTTTCTTCAAACTACGACAGCTACGGCAGAAGTACATTTTTATATAAAGAAAAAAATGGTCAATTATTCATTGGTCCGCCTTGGGATTACGACCGCGGTTATTTACCCTGGACTACAGAA
>JAIBBA010000034.1 GCA_019694895.1 Chitinophagales bacterium | reverse complement strand
CTGAGCGGCATATGTTTCTGTAGGCAGACTGATATAAAATTCATTTACTCCGGGGTTAGGAGATACTTTGAAAATACCCAGTGTTTTATTCGGGTCTTCGCGGTAACCATGTAATTCAGCCAGAGTATCTAACCAAGGCACGCAGAATTCCCATGTTGCACTATTTTTTGTGAATTGTTTTCCAACTTCGCCAAAATACATCACATCGAGGATATCCAATGCATCTTTGGAGTCTTGTTGATCGCTGAGGTGATATCCATCATCCTCGTCGAATGATAATTCGCAGATGTATTTTTTATCATCCCACATGCGCTTCAATTCGCCATCGCACCAGAAGTTTGGTCCCCATAAAATGTATGGTGCTTTTGGCGCTGCGCCTTTATATTGAAGGCGTGGTTCTGTTCCATTGATTTGTGCTTCAACAGTCCATTTTACCGACCAGCTGTTTTGATACGATGCCGGCTCCGCAAGTGAATAATATTCAGTGATAGTAGTATCAGCAAATCCACCCCAGTGGCGTGAACTCATATACATGATCTTCAGGTTTGGAAAATATTCTTTTGCCTTATTGATGAACTGAATATAAAGTTCTTCCATTTCCAAAGATTTGCCCGGAAATGCCGGTGGTTCTGTAAGACCTTTCGCATTGAAATACATCCAGCCTATCTGTACTTGTTGTGGTGTATATCCAACATCATAAACGTTTTGTACGAGTCCTTCCCAATAAGCAACATAAAGGCTATCTGATGTCGGGTAGCTGATATCTTTTCCTCCAACACAAAGGTTGATAGCATCCATACAAGGATTCATATCATACTTTTCAGAAGGAGTACGAACGTGCTCTACAAATTTGTTGTAAATATGTCCCGGAACTGATGGGCCGAAACCTGCAACCAAAACTACTCCGTCTCCGAAGTTAACATTGCCGTCGCCATCAAGTGGTTTTATGCCTTTGGCGATTGTTTTGCCACTTTTCAGGTGAGGCCCTGTAAGGGTATTGGTACCACCCGGATATAATCCTGCCTGGTAGCCCATGTAGGTGCCTGTTTGTAAATCAAGAAAGGGAGTCAACCCCGAGTTAGGGGCATCGCAATTGCGCTGTGCGTGTAATGTTCCGGCGAACAGCAGGGAGGCTGCCAAACCGGTGGAGATTAATTTTTTCAAGGCTTAATAGTTTAAGTTGCCGTTAAATTGATGTGCAAAGATAACAAATGTCGGGTGTTAAAACCGGATGTAATGTTGACGATACTTACTTGTAAAAGGTTGGCTATTCGTCGAACAATCTGTAGGCGCCACCCGGAGGAACCTTACCTATGTGTCTATAGGCCTTTTCTGTTGCCTCCCTTCCCCGAGGAGTTCTTTTAATGTATCCTTCTTGAATCAAAAAGGGTTCATACACCTCTTCAATGGTGCCGGCATCTTCTCCAACGGCAGTAGCAATGGTGGTAAGGCCAACCGGTCCACCGGCAAATTTCTCAATAATATCGTTCAGGATACGGTTATCCATTTCGTCGAGGCCATGTTCATCCACATTAAGGGCTTTGAGTCCGAACCGAGCTATTTCAACATCTATGGTTCCACCGCCTTTTACCTGGGCGAAGTCACGGATACGTTTAAGGAGGTTATTGGCTATCCTAGGGGTACCGCGACTTCTGCGGGCTATTTCATAGGCTCCATCGGTGGTAATCTTGGTTTGGAGTATGCCTGATGAGCGTGTAACTATTTGTTGCAGTGTTTGTGCCGAATAGTATTCTATGCGTGAAGAGATACCGAATCTTGAACGCAAAGGAGCGCTAAGCATGCCGGATCTTGTGGTAGCGCCTACAAGCGTGAATGGATTCAAATTGATTTGTATCGACCTGGCATTCGGGCCGGATTCAATCATAATATCAATCTTAAAATCCTCCATCGCCTGATAGAGGTATTCCTCAACTACCGTTGACAGCCTGTGTATTTCATCAATAAACAGTACATCGCGTTCTTCCAGACTGGTAAGTAATCCTGCCAGATCGCCGGGTTTTTCCAAAACCGGACCACTGGTGATCTTCATATTTACACCCAATTCATTTGCTATGATAAAAGAAAGCGTTGTTTTTCCTAATCCAGGAGGGCCGTGAAGCAGCACATGGTCTAATGCTTCCCCACGTTGCTTTGCGGCGGCAATAAATACTTTGAGGTTTTCGATGATTCGCTCCTGACCTGTAAATTCATAAAATCCCTGAGGGCGCAATACTTTTTCGAGTTCCTTATCGGAACCGCTCATAAAATCATCGGTAGGTTCGAGGTTGGGATTCTTCACGGAAGTTCAAAGATAAGGTGTAGGTTATTGAAAACATACTGCCTTATTTCCACATATTGGGGAGCAATTCCTCAATATAAAAGGAATTAATTTTGTCGTTAATAAATGAAAACCCTTGTTTTTCAAGGGTTTTGACGATTTTGAATAACTTGGCAAAATATTTTCTATATATCAACCAAATCACAACACGATGAAAAAGTATTTGATAGTATTCGCGTTCGCTCCTTTGATGATCGCATGTAACCAGGATAAGTTGGATGCGCTGGAGCAGGAAAATGCAGATCTAAAAAATAAGAGTGCCGAATTTAAATCCGGATGGGATGCTGCAGTGAATGAGATTAGTTCTTACATGAGCATGATGAACGAGATCGACTCGAACTTGATAGAGATCAAGAAAACAGAAGGCATGATAGATAATAGTTTGCATTCTGAAGGTCGCTCTAAAGAACAAACTCGTGAAGAGATCATGGCAAATATTGCTACATTGAATGATCTGATTCAGAAAAACAAAAATCTTGTAAAAGACCTCGATCGCAAAAACAAAGGCAATAATCTCAAGATTAAAGAACTTGACGAGCGCATTGCACTGTTAAATGCAACACTCGAGCAAAAAGAGCAGGATCTTGCCGCTTTGCGTGCTGAATTAGAGGCAGCGAAATACCAAATCACTAATTTGAATACTGACCTTGCAACTGTTACTTCTGCAAAACAATTGCTTGAAGAACAAAATACGCAACAAGCGAAAGTGATTTCAGATCAAACTGATGTTTTAAACACTGCATACTATATCAGTGGAACTTTTAAAGAATTAAAAGAACTCGGTATTGTTGACAAAGAAGGTGGCTTTATAGGAATAGGTGCTAACAAAGAACTGACTAATAACTTTGATGCAAGTGCATTCACCAAAGTGGACATTCGCAAATTCAAAGAATTAGCATTGAATTCTAAATCAGCGAAAGTGATTACTACACACACTTCAGATTCATATACACTTGTTGAAGGCGATAAAACTATTGAAGAACTCGTAATTGAGAATCCGGATGAATTCTGGAAAGCTTCAAAATTTCTGGTTGTGCTGACAGATTAACACTTCCATATGGCTGTAATGGAAGTTAACATCTAAAGAAAAGGGGTACCTCGGTGCCCCTTTCTTTATTTATGCAATTTAAAATTGTAATGTAAATTGTTATTCCAACGTATCGATTGGGTCTATTGACCGGTTTTTACTTTTTTGGAAAACAAAATACAGTGGTATACCAATGGCGATGAATGCCAGCCCTGTGAGGCTCTCCGATGTATAAGTAAATAAAGTGTTTCCCACCAGCGCAATACAGAAAAGCAGAAATACAATTGGAATGACAGGAAATCCAATCACCTTAGCCGTTATGCGCTGATGCTGCACAGTACCATCAGGCATTTGAATTTTTTTGCCAACATACTTCATATACAACAAGCCTGCTGCGCCACTTCCATAGGCAATAAATGAAGCAAATATGAGCATATCGGTAAGCTGATCAAAAGTGCCCGATATAACTAATACGCTGCTCCATATCATTTGATAAAAAAGGGAAATATGCGGTGTATGGTATTTTGGATGTGTTTCGCCGAAGCTTTTGAAAAATAAATTTTTCTTCGCCATTTGATGATAGATACGTGGCGATGACATCAGACTTGCATTTGTTGCTCCGAAGGTGCAAATCATAATTAATATTGAGATCAACGTAAATCCAAAACCCGGAAGTAAATGCTGTGCAACTTCTGCGGCTGCTATTTGATTATCTGAATTTTTTATCGCAATAAATGACGATACCGGTAATACATGCAGATATACATAATTCACCAAGGTATACAACAACATCACTACTGCTGTTCCACCTATGATGGCAATAGGAATATTTTTTTTGGGATTTTTTACTTCGCCACCGATGTAAGAGATATTTATCCATCCATCATAAGCCCAAAATGCCGCAAGCATGGCTGCGAACATGGTCGACAAAAGCGATAATCCCTGAGGCAGCTCCGGAACATTAATGGATGCATCTTCAGTAACAGTGCCATGCAATGCAAGTCCGGCAATAATCAAAAATACAATACCGGCAATTTTTGCAGCTGAAAATACATCATTTAATAGTCCGCCTTTTTTTACTCCATAATAATTGATCAAGGTAAGCACAGCAATTGTAATGATGGTAAATATTTTCACTCCGCTGTTACTAAATGGAAAAATCTTTCCGGCTATTGATATATCGGCCCAGGCGGCAAGCGGATCGCCCATTGGCAATAAATTATTTGCCGATTGACTAAATACGTAGGCAATAGAAGCAATGGATGCGGATTGTATAACAGCAAAGCATGTCCATCCGAACAGATAACCAAAAAATTTCCCATAAATTATTCGAAAATATTCAAACTGCCCCCCACCCTCTTCTGTCATGGAGCTCAATCCGGCATAGGTGAATACACCCAGCATCGAGACGACACCGGCAAGCAACCAGGCAAGCAAAATAAGGTTGCTGTCGGGCAGTTGCTCACTCATTGGAGCAATCTTTTTAAAAATTCCGCTGCCTATCATAGAGCTGATAACAAGCAAAATGGCTGTGCTCAGTCCCAGTGATCTTTCAAGCTGCGGTTTGTTATTCATACCGTAAGATTAGGGAATTAACACCAAACGGACCACCGACAAAGTGAACAACCTGAGGATATTCCTGTCAGCTCTGCCCGCAGAATCGTATCTTTGCGCAACATTTCAAATAACATATTATCATGAGCGGACAAAAAATTACGATACAAAACGGGGTGCTCAATGTGCCCGATGAACCCATTATTCCATTTATTGAAGGCGATGGCACCGGTGCCGATATCTGGGCTGCTTCAGTGCGCGTTTTCGATGCAGCTGTTGCCAAAGCATATGGTGGCAAGCGCAAGATTCATTGGATGGAAGTGCTTGCAGGTGAGAAATCTTTTAACCAAACCGGTAACTGGCTTCCTGATGAAACATTGGATGCCTTCCGTGAATATCTGGTAGGCATAAAAGGACCCTTGACTACGCCGGTAGGTGGTGGTATCCGCTCATTGAACGTTGCACTGCGTCAGATCCTGGACTTGTATGTATGTCTTCGTCCTGTTCGTTATTTCGAAGGTGTGCCTTCACCTGTGAAGAGCCCTGAAAAAGTTGACATGGTTATTTTCAGAGAGAATACTGAAGATATTTATGCCGGTATCGATTGGGCAGCAGGAAGTGATTTGGTAGGTAAATTCCTCAATTGGCTTCAAGAAAATTCACCTAAAGACTTCGAAAAGATTCGTTTTGGAAATAAAGCCAAGACTGATGCCTGGGAAGAGGCACTCCGCTCCGTAGGTGTTCCAAACCGCGACGTTGATGTTCAGGTGGGCATTGGTATTAAACCTGTGAGCTATTCAGGTTCAGAGCGTTTGATTTATTCTGCTCTTGATTATGCTGTTCAAAACAATCGCAAGAGCCTTACTATCGTGCACAAAGGCAATATCATGAAATTCACGGAGGGTGCCTTCCGCGATTGGGGTTATCAGGTTGCACGCGATTTCTTTGGCGCTGTTCCACTGGATGGTGGTCCATGGCATGTAATCCCTGAAGGAAAACCCGGTGCAGGTATTGTAATTAAAGATGCTATTGCAGATATTACTTTGCAACAAGTACTTACTCGTCCTGATGAGTTTGATGTAATAGCCACATTAAACCTCAATGGCGATTATCTCAGCGATGCACTTGCAGCACAAGTTGGTGGTATCGGTATTGCTCCGGGTGCAAACATTAACTATGTTAGCGGACACGCCATTTTCGAAGCTACACATGGTACAGCACCAAAATATGCTAATCAGGATAAAGTAAATCCGGGATCAGTAATTTTAAGTGGATGTATGATGCTTGAATATATGGGATGGAAAGAAGCAAATGATCTTATCATTCAAGGAATGGAAAAAGCCATCGCCAAAAAACGTGTTACTTACGATTTCCATCGCCTGATGGAAGGAGCAACGATGTTGAAATGCTCCGAATTCGGCGATGAGATTATTGCGAATATGTGATTGAAATAGTTCCAATAGTTTAGGATAATCATTACAATCTAAAAACAAAGAGCTTCCTTCGGGAGGCTCTTTGTTTTTAATATGGTTACAGTTCTTTACATTTGACAAATGTCCATTCAACCCCAACTCAAAAGATTCGACCTCACCATGATTGTTGTGAGCCTGGTAATTGGTGTTGGAATTTTCAGAACACCTGCCATGGTTGCACAAAGTGCAGGGAAGGAATGGATTTTTTATGCTGCATGGATTACAGGAGGTATTATTTCAATTTTCGGAGCGCTTACTTTTGCTGAAATCGGGGCGCGTCTACCGAGTGCCGGCGGTTACTACCGTATTTTCTCGACTGCCTATCATCCCATATATGCCTTTATGTTGAACTGGAGCCAGGTGATTATCAATGCAGGTTCCAGTGCCGGTGTAGCCATCATTGGAGCTGAATATCTGACGCCGGTATTGTTCGGTAACACAGCTGAAGACTATGTTGTGATCGACACCGCTGCGATTGTAATTATTCTTATTTTATTTGGAATCAATTATGCAGGTATTAAAATGGGCGCTCGTGCACAGAATGTACTCAGCCTTCTAAAAATTGTCATGATTATTACTTGTTGCTTCGCGATCTTTTCAGGACAGGCAAATGCTGATATTCCTGTTGTCATCGATGAGGACTGGAATTTCATAAATGCCTTTGGGATTGCATTGATATCTATATTTTTTACTTATGGCGGCTATCAACAAACAGTGAATTTTGGTGCAGATGTGAAGGATCCACAAAAAAATATTCCCCTTGCCATTTTCTTTGGTGTAGGCATTGTTATTGTATTGTATTTGCTGATAAACCTCGCCTATGTGAATGTTCTTGGTTTTGAACAAATGAAAAATACGCCATTGATTGCCAAAGATCTGGCTGAGGCACTATTTGGGAACACCGGCGCTGTGATCACCTCCATAATACTTTTTACTTCTGTATTGGGATTTCTAAACACCTCAATGATGAGTAACCCACGTGTTTACTATGCAATGGCAGAAGATAAAGTATTGCCGCAAATATTCAGCAAGGTTAATCACAAAACTCAGGTGCAAGAATTTGGTTTATCATTTTTTGTGGCAGTAATGATTGCATCGGTATTCTTGCTTGGCAATTTTGAAAACATTGTTACCTATGTTTTATTTATTGATAGCATAAGTCTTGCCAGTGCAGCAGGTGCATTGTTTATTTTCAGACACCGCTCACCAAAGGATTATAGTGGTTTCAAGATGAAAGGGTATCCGTATATACCTGCAGTTTTTATGTTGGTGTTATTATTTGTCACCTATAGCACATTTATGGATGATGCAACTTCTGCTCAGTATGGATTTTTAATCTTCCTGATGGGCTTGCCTTTATTTTTCCTGATTACTTTCTTCAGCAACAAAAAGCAACAGTAAGCAAATAATACTAACCTTTTTGGTACAACCGGCGTATCGTAGATGTCATACGCGACCATGAAAATCGGCTTTTTTCTTCTCGAAGGTTCCTTTTGAATTCCTCCGACTTTCCTTCCACATAAAACTTTGACACTGCTTGTGCTATAGCAAGTGGCTCTGCCGGAGTGACATATCCTACTTGTCCATCCAAAACCATTTCTGCAAGTCCCCCGGTATTTGTTACCACCATAGGCACTTCAAAGTGATAGGCTATCTGCGTAACACCACTTTGTGTGGCATGTTTATACGGCTGAACTACCAGGTCGGCTGCACAGAAAAAATATTTCACTTCTTCATCCGGAATAAACCTGTTAAATGCATGTATACGGTCTCCAAGATTGTTCTGATTTATTAATGCCTCGTATGGTTTACTATCGGTGTAATATTCACCGGCAATAATCAGATGTACATCTTCAGGAATGGCATGCATCGCCTCCAAAAGAATATCCAGTCCTTTATAGTCGCGGATAAACCCGAAAAATAAAATGTATCTGCGATTTGCCTCAAGATGTAAGCGAGCTAAAGCTTCCGTTTTAGAAACACCATCTCCGAAATTATCAAAAAGCGGATGCGGGTTAAGCGCACGTATTTTTTTCCTGTCGAATTGCGCGAGGTCTTCCATCACGCTTTTGCTCATGAGGACAAACCCATCCATTGCAGAAATAAAATATTTGGTAAAAGGCTTATCATAAAATTTGCGCTCATGTGGGATGATGTTATCCGCAATACAAATAATGGAACTATGTTTATTCTTTTTGATATGCCTTGCAATGGCACCAAAGCACGGAGCCATAAAAGGCATCCAGTATTTTATGATAACAATATCAGGTTTCTCTTTCGCAATTGCCTTACCAATTCGCCACCAATTAAATGGATTCACGGCATTCACCTTTCTGGTGATAGGTATCCCGGGTGGAGGACTACTACTATATTGCGTTTTTCCCGGAAATAGAAATCCCGGATATTGCAATGTGAAGGTTATTATTGAAGCATCATCACCTTCGGTAATAAATTCCTGAATCAGGCGCTCATTGAAAGAGGCCAGTCCGCCACGATATGGCCAAGCTGTGCCTATGAGCAATATTTTCATACGCCTCCGATTCGTTGATCGATCTGGTATTGATTGCGGTCGGGAGAATTTCTTGAAATGAGTTCACCTAAAAATCCGCCAACAAAAAGTTGCACACCAACTATCATGGCAACTAATGCGATATAAAACAAAGGCTGATCAGTAACCTGTCGGAATTTTTCGCCGGTATTCATTTTAATGATCTTATCTATGATAAGCCATATGGTAATGATCCCACCGGTAAAAAACGACAGGAACCCGAAAGTGCCGAAGAGGTGCATGGGTTTTTTCCCGAACTTACTCACAAACATGATGGAAGTAAGATCGAGAAATCCTTTCATGAAACGCTCCCAACCAAACTTTGAATAACCATATTTTCTTGCACGGTGTTCAACCACCTTCTCCCCTATTTTATAGAATCCGGCAGTTTTAGCAATCTGGGGTATATATCGATGCATCTCACCATACACTTCAATACTTTTCACTACATCGCGTTTATAAGCTTTCAAGCCACAATTAAAATCGTGCAATTTAATGCCGGTGATGCGAGCCGTTGTCCAATTGAAAAATTTGCTTGGAATAGTTTTTCCAATAGGGTCATGACGTTTCTTTTTCCATCCACTTACCATATCAAACCCTTCATCTGCAATCATTTTATACAATCCGGGGATTTCATCGGGACTGTCCTGCAAATCGGCATCCATTGTAATAACAACATCGCCTTGCGCCATGGCAAAGCCTTCGTTTAAAGCTGCGGATTTACCATAATTACGTCGGAATTTAATGCCCTTGAAGGAGGCATTATCGGCATGTAATTGTTGCACTACCTGCCAGCTTTTATCTCTGCTGCCATCATCAACAAATATCACTTCCCAGGAGAAATTATTTTCCTGCATCACCTTGCTTATCCATTGCGACAGCTCAGGCAGGCTTTCCTCTTCGTTGAGTAGTGGTATGATTACACTGATTTGCATTAATTGGTTCTTTGAGTGAACAGTGCACCGATTAAACTCATTATTGTTCCAAAAAACAAATAACCTATAAGGGTAATGATGCTCATTCCCGGAGCGGTAAATATTTTCCTTGAAAATTCCATTCGCTCGGGAATATCTGCTTCTGCTGTTCCATTTGCCCGCAATGAGTTTTCAGCAATTGTAATCATTTGAGCAAGCAACTCTTTTCCTATAGTTAGATAAAACACAAGAATAAATATCGTAAATAATGCTGTTACAAACAAAACGAATATCATTCCTGTAGAAAATGCCTGTCCAAAATCCATTCTACCGCTATAAACCCTCATACGTGCATCAAGTTGCACCACAACAATAGCTGCTAACAATAACAGGTACATTCCCACCGCAATACGCATGTTTTGATCACTAATGCTATCACGGCGAAAATGGGTTACCAACATAATTGCAATTTGTAATGCAACAAAGATTAACCCGTTTCGCAATATAAGACCCTTGCGACTTGGGCGTTCAATTGGTTGCACGTCCATTATTTTATCCTGCCCTTCCATCCTATGCAATTGAGATTTTCCCTTTGTTAATGACACCTAAAACTTTTCCTTTCAATGTTTTACCAACAAAAGGATTATTTGAAGCTTTTGATCGCAAGTCACTTTGTTGAAGTGTCCAGGTAGTTTCCGCATCAAACATGGTGATGTCTGCAGTATTTCCAACTGCAATTCCCGGTTGTGCAATATTGAGAATATTTCTAGGCTTAGCGGCCAGAATATTTACGATTTGTTCCGGACTTATATTTGGAAGTGCTGACCTCATGGCGCCGAATACAACTTCTAATGAAGCCATTCCAAATGCTGCATATTCGAATTCAACATCTTTCGAATCATTATCATGAGGTAAATGGTAGCTGCACACCACATCGATAGTGCCATCTGCAACAGCTTCGCGCAAGGCTTGTTTATCGGCAGCTGTACGCAACGGAGGATTTACTTTATAATGCGCATTATAATCGTGCAATTCCGTTTCATCAAAATACAACTGATAAGCAGCAACTCCTGCCGTTACCGAAAGACCTTTTTCTTTCGCTGCACGAATATGTGGTAACACTTTTGCTGATGAAACTATACCGATATGCAAATGCGATTGAGTATATTCTGCAAGTTTAATATCGCGAATAACCATAAGTTCTTCGAGGATATCAGGAATACCATACATCCCTAATTGAACACTCATTGCACCTTCATTCACATTTGCGTTGCCAACAATTTTATGGTCGTTTGGGATATTGATAATTACTCCGTTGAACGGCTTTACATATTGCAAGCTGCGCAATAAAATTCCCGCATCACGAATTGCTGAATCTGCATCGGTAAATGCCATAGCACCTGCAGCATGCATGTCATATATTTCTGTAAGGTCTTTCCCTTCTCTATTATGCGTTACGGCACCATAGGGAAATATATGTGTGAGCTGACCGGCTGCATGATTTTTTATGTATTCGATCTCTGCTTTACCATGTAAGGCAGGTTGTGTATTCGGCATAAGTCCGAGGGCAGTAAATCCCCCTTTTGCAGCGGCAGCGGCACCTGTTTGTATTGTTTCCCGATATTCATGTCCCGGATCGCCAAAAGCTGCGAGCATATCCATCCAACCCGGGGAAACAAAATTCCCTTTGAGATCGATCAACTGCGCGTCTCCGGTATCAGCAATTGATGAGGCAATTTCGGTAATTACGCCATTCTGTATGCGAATGGAAACAGTGCTGCGATGATGCTGTGAAGCGGGGTCGATGATGGTGGCTCCCTGAAGAATGCAGTGCATAACGGATGTTTACTACGGCATCAGGCGAATAATTGCAATCTCTGCCGCGAGGAAAACCAGGACAAATATAATACAATATTTCCAGAGAGGCGTTCCGGTGGCCATTTGCGTTACCATTCCCGTAAAATTGCGGTCGATATCTGAAATAATCTCCTGATTTGAGGCTGCATACAACTCCTTCAGCGCCGATGCATCAGCAAATGACATGTCAGATTCGCTTCGATTATAATTTAACGCCAACAATTGATCGCTGTTTACCATCTGCTTATCCGGTACGATAGTATACCATCCGGCCTGTTGCACATAGCTGCTGAGATTCACCGCTACGCTATTGCCTGTTCTGCGAATCTCCGGGATGAATTCGTTTCCTTTGCTTTCAACTTTAATGGTAGCATCGCCGGGTAATTGAATTCCGGGAAGGTTTATCCATCCCATTTCACCGATATTGGCATAAGCCGGGAGACGGCGGGCATTGCTGACAGCAACTTTATACATAATCGGTGCAAATAATCCTGCCTGCACCGGCAGATCAGTAACTGTGCGATCGAGCGGAACTGCAGATAAATAAATATAGCCATCACCTGAGGCATAGCGCGCCATCATTGCCTGACGGTCGGTGAACCGAAGTAACATTTCTTCTCTTGTTCCGGTGCTTGTCTGCAGTGCATAGCTTTTCATTGCCGTGGGCATTGCCAGGTTGCGTGGAATTTTTTCAAACACATCTGCAAACACCGGATTTTTGGTATCCACTTCACTTACAGGGCGAGGTCTATTTATTAATGCCCCATACACAGCGGCATTATTTGCCAATAAAAATGCTTGATAAGAAGCTACATCCATTGTCAAGGAAGGCCATACCATAATATTTCCACCACGAGCCAAATGCTGCTGCAAGGCATCTGCCAGACCGCCAGAGATGGAAGGCACTTCATTTAATATAATCAAATCATAAGTGGGCAGTTCGCTGAATGCAATTTGGCTTGCCGGATTATTTTTTAATTGGAACAAATTATTATTCCCAAAAAAACCTTTGAGGAAAATATTTTCGCTTCCACCATTAATGGCCAGCACCGGAATTTGTTCAACAGGTTTGAAGCTGAAATACAACATATCATCAAAGGTGACCGGATAATCTTTGATACTGATCTCTCCGCTGTACCATCCCCCACTATTAAGTGTGAAGGTCATTGTATCAACAACATCGCCTTTAGCGTTGATATTTATATCTGCAATAGCTTTAATTTGTTCATTCAAACGCAGGGTAACCGGAACATTTTCAACATCGCCATCACCATAATTATGCAGGCGAATGCAAATGCTTATCGGTTGATTTAAAACAGGCACCGGAGTGGTGAACCACATGGAATCGATAGCTACATTTTTTTGTGCACGCTGCAACAGTGGAACAAAATTCACGATGATGCTAGTATCGTTATCAATGTCGCCTGCATTTTTTTGAAAGTCGCTTAGCAGGTATGATATTTTTTCAGCTTTGTCTCCTTCCCGGTGTAATGCATCGCGTTGTCTATCACTTATTTCTTGAAGTGGTCTTACAACAGGAGATGGTTGCACTTCTGCGATAAAACGAATCATTTCATCCTTGCTGACCAATCGTTGATGTTTTGCTTCAAGGTCGTTGGTAATGAGTTGAAATCTATCATCGATAGTAAATCCGTTCACAATTTCTTCTGCTTTTCGTTTAGCGATGTCAATCAGGCGCTCATCGTTAACTTCTGCTTCCATGCTAAATGAGTTATCGATATAGATACTTACTGCGCGATCAGATGAATTATTACCGGATTTTTTTGCGGGAATAAAAGGTTGAGCAAATGCAAATACAAGAGCTGCTAAAGCGAGACAACGCGTTAAGAGAACCAGTAGATGTTTGAGTTTGTTTTTCGTTGCTGTTTCTTCCTGTACATTTCTTAGGAATCGAACATTGGAAAAATAAATTGTTTTAAATCGACGAAAATTAAACAGGTGTATCACCACCGGTATTGCCAGTGTTGCGAGTGCAAACAGAAATGCGGGGTAAACGAATTGCATGAATGGCGATATTGATGATAAACTCTGCCGGGGGTAAAATTAGTATAACGCGATGAATAATTGCACGATTAATAAAGCATGACCTTTTGCGTAGAAGAATACCACATAAACAGAGGTAAAATTCAACAATGATAAAAAGTGTTAAAAATCCGATTGAGCTGATGCTATATAAAATGCAAAAAGCCACCATCAGGCAGCTTTCCAATGGTCGGGATGACAAGATTCGAACTTGCGACCCCACGCCCCCCAGACGTGTGCTCTACCGGGCTGAGCTACATCCCGCATCGACCGTGGGCAAAGGTAGGGATGGCGATTGAGAATGTCAAAGTGCCGTAAAAACCTTATTTTCAGGCTTTCCGGGGAATTCATAACAAGCCTTAACATCATTAAGAAGGTGTTGGCACGGTTTTGGGAATGTATCAAATATTAGCAATTAAACTAAAAACTAATGCATATGAAAAAGCTATTGATGACCTTATCTTTTGTACTGGCTGTAACTGCCGGACAAGTGTTTGCTCAGAGTGCTCCGAGCGGAGATGCCAATAAGGAGGCTAAGAAAACTGAGGTGAAGAAAGTTGCTCCTGAAAAGCGTCAGGCTATCACACCTGCTCAAGCTAAAAAGAAAGCTGCCATGAATGGCAAAATGAATGCAAAACCTGCAAAAGCTCGTGTAAAGGCACATCAGGATGAGATTCAGGCACATGATGCTTCAAAAGCTGAAGTAAAAGCGCATGCTCAAGATGCAAAAGCAAACAAAACAGAGGCTGACAAAAAAGAAGCTGTAAAAGCGCATAAAGACGAGATCAAGGCTCATGCCGACAGCAAAGAGGAAGCAAAAGCCAAATTGCAACGCAAGCACGACAAGAAAAAGAACGAGTAATATAGTTGGTTAAGGAGTGAAACAAGCCCCCTTCTATCCTCTCAGGGTAAGGGGGCTTTTTATTTCAAGGCGTTTATGTTTGATTATAAAGTATCACCAAAAACAAGAATAACCAAAGGAAATCGATGGTATGCCAATAATGATTTAATAATTTCAATCTATCGCGTCGCACTGGATCTGCATAATAGAGAAGGGCTTTTACAGGCGTAGATGTATTTGTGAATAAGCGCACACAACCAACCAACAGGATTATTATCCCCACGCCAACATGCAAAAGATGCAAACCGGAGAGCAAATACAAATAAGAAGCAGAGGTGGAAGTATCCATCAGAATACCGGCTTTTCCCAGTTCACCCCAACCTATGAGTTGACATACCACGAAAGCTGTTGCCATAATGGTTGCCAATGCCATTGCTCTGCGCAGGCGGGCCGTGCGATCGGTGTCGTAATATTTGATTGTCCGTCTAAGAAAAAAGCTTACCAACATAATGCAAATTGTGCTAAGCCAAAACACTTTGGGAAGTCGGAATTCCAGCCAATTACTACCCATTCTAAGGGCATAGCCGTAGGTAAGTGCCAGAAACAGCACAACAATACTGGCCAAAAGCATATTCACTACTATGACCATAGGATTGCGCCGCACCCTATTGTCGGGAGCCAGAAGTTTCTCTCTGAGGCCAGCCATCGGACAAATTTACATCTTCGTAACAATTATTGATTTAACTTTGTTTGCACTATTATGAACCGAAAACTCCTCTTTTTACTGCTGTCAAGCATCCTGGTATTTTCTGCTTCCGCTCAACAAACTCAAAAGCTGCGCAAGCATTATTATATATTGATCGACGATACCACCTTTGTAAATGCGATGCCGGAGCAAGGCGCAACGTTAAAGGCCTATTTCAAAAACGACACCATTTACAAAATTGAAACTTGGTTTGGATTTAATTTCGGTGAAGTTACCAGAGATTATTATTATTGGGATGATACTCTTTCGCTGGTGAATGAAACACAAAAATTATACAACGCCGAGGCAACACCTAAAATAAATCCGGATACCATTAAAACTTCATACGCAGGTCGTTATATTTTTCAACACAATAAACTCACCGGTATATCGCAAAAAGGCAGTTACAGTATTTCCGACACACCGCAAACCAAGGAAGATACCCAAGCTGCTTTATTAATGTTGTCGGATAAATACAGGGTGTTGGCTTATGAAAAACGCAAGGCGAAAAAAAACAGGGTGAAGATTAAATCCAATGAATTGGTGAAATAAGCCATTCGCGAAACTACTTTACATCTGCTTATTGTTTAACCCAGGCTATGGTCGCTGTGCCGAGTGATGTAATACATCTTGAAGTATAATATCCGGCAGGCAACATTCCCACATCGCAAGGCGTATTCAATTTAATATTTACATCAACAAGCTCCCCTGCTATATTGTAGGTTTCAGCATGCATTAATTCAACATTCGCATTTGCCATAAATTGAATGTAATCAATAGCAGGATTTGGGTATGCCTGCATGGCAATTGTTTGCGGCGCTTGCGATTGCATGGTTACCACTTGCGAATATTTAATCACACCAATAGCATCGTATAAATTGTCGCCGGGACTGGTGATGAGGGCATACACTTCATCCTCATTCACCAACAGTTGCTCAGGATAACAGTTTTCACTGAATGTAGCACTCCATTTCAGATCTCCGGAAGGACCGCGTTTGTTTATCATCATATAGGTTGACGACCATGGGATGGTATCACCATAATTAAACATTGAATAAATGTTTCCGTAGTTATCTGTGAAAATATCGCTACCATAACTAACTGTATTTGCGATATAATCAACCCCCTTTTGCCAAACATAAGCGCCGTCATCGTTGAATTTTACGATATTTTTATAATCCACTAACAAATCACTGTCATATTGCTCGCCGATTACCATTACATTTTTATCCTTGTCTACAGCAATATCAGTTGCATAGGTAAAGTAATTTTGATCCGGGAAATTATCGAGATATGCTGACCAAGCGAGATCGCCAACCGAATCAATTTTTACTAACTCATATAACTGCGAATTTCCATAGGCTCTATTGAGCACATAAGCACACCCGTCGTCACTGATGGCAAAATCTCTGGCAAATGCGGTAAGCGAGAAATTAGAATAGGCATGCGCCCACATTAAATCGCCTTCCGCATTATATTTACAGACTTCGAAATCTGTATATTCATCAGTTCCGGGCACTTCGTAGCACTGGTAAGTATTTGACTCGCTGTCAAATGCCGTATATACGAATCCAAAATAGAATTGCCTTTGCCTGAAACGTTCCCATAGCAGATCGCCGTCATTTGTATATTTCAGCAGCACAACCGTGTCGTTAGAGCAATCGCCGCTAACAAGAATTTCGTCTGTTGCAGTTACATGAATATCTCTACCATGATTCCAGTATTTGTTAATGGCATACTTTTCAATCCATTGCAATAAGCCATCAGGGTTAAGTTTCCCGACGATCATGGTATCTCCGGTTTCGCCGGTAAACAGAATTTCATTATTGCTATTGACATCGAGTGCTGTTACCAGTGCGGGGTATTCGTCACTCAAGGTCATATTGAAATTCCATAATTGATCACCTGCAGGCGATAACTTAATAATAGCCATCAAACTTTGTGAAGTATCATTGATAGCAGTATACCCACAGGCAACAACATTGCCTTCATTGTCTAATACAATATCCTTTGGATACCCGAAAGAAGAAAAGGTAACATTATTATAAGAAGCATACCATTCAAAGTCTGCCTGTGCTGAGGCAATAGTTGACATCAACATTAAAGCATACAGTATTGCGAATTTCATTTGCGGGGAATACATATATTCAAATATACGTTATTGCTCAGTTTTATCACAATATTTCTATCACAACCATGTAAAATAAGGCCACAAGGAATTGACAAAAAAAAGACCGCATCTCTCGATACGGCCTTTGATTAAGTATGTTGAAGATTAGGCTTTTTCCTCTTCCCTCTCCTCTTTTTTATCCTTGCCTTTGCCTTTTTTCTTTTCCTTCTCAGCTTCTTTTTCAGCTTCCTTTTCGCCGGCAGGGTTGATCACTAATCCGCCCAAATCTTTATCAAATTCCACGAGCAGGGTATCGCCTTCCTTGAATTTTCCGCCAAGGATACTTTCTGCCAGTGGGTCTTCGAGATATTTCTGAATTGCGCGATGCAAAGGTCTTGCGCCAAACTGAGGGTCATATCCGCGTTCGCTCAAGAATTCTTTTGCACTTTCTTCCAATTGCAATTTATAATTCAGCGTTTCAAGACGTTTAGTTACATCGCGCAAGCTGATATCAATAATTCGGAAGATGTCTTCACGGCTGAGTGAATTGAATATCACCACATCATCAATCCTGTTTAGAAACTCAGGAGAGAATGTGCGCTTTAAGGCCGTTTCAATTACACTCTTGGTATTTTCTTCCTGCGCCAATTGTTTTGCTGCAGTAGAAAATCCAACACCTGTACCAAAATCTTTTAGCTGACGTGCCCCGATATTCGAAGTCATGATGATGAGTGTATTTTTGAAATCCACTTTTCTTCCCAATCCATCGGTAAGAATACCATCATCTAGTACTTGCAATAAAATATTAAAAATATCCGGATGCGCTTTTTCTATTTCATCGAGCAAGATTACAGAATATGGTTTGCGACGAACTTTTTCAGTAAGCTGACCACCTTCTTCATATCCAACATATCCCGGAGGCGCGCCTATTAATCGGCTTACGCTGAATTTCTCCATGTATTCACTCATATCGATGCGGATGAGTGCATCTTTAGAGTCGAATAAATATTCACTAAGCACTTTCGCTAATTCTGTTTTACCAACACCAGTAGGTCCGAGGAAAATGAATGAACCAATTGGTTTTTTAGGATCTTTCAGTCCCACTCTATTGCGTTGAATAGCGCGTGTGATTTTTACGATTGCATCATCTTGTCCGATAACACCGCGTTTCAGCTCATCAGCCATACCAACCAGTTTAGTGCCTTCGCTTTGCGCGATGCGTTTGGTAGGAATTCCGGTCATCATGGCAACCACTTCAGCGATATCGTCTTCAGTAACAGGATAGCGTTCACTTTTTACGTGCTCTTCCCATTTCGTTTTTGCCCGATCGAGGTCTTCTAGTAAGCGTTTTTCGGTGTCGCGCAATTTTGCTGCTTCCTCATAACGCTGACTTTTAACAACCTTATTTTTTTCATCTTTTATTGCTTCAATTTCACCTTCCAATTTCACGATCTCATCGGGAACATGAATATTTTTGAGGTGAACACGTGCACCAACTTCATCCAGTACATCGATAGCTTTGTCCGGTAGATATCTGTCAGTGATATAACGTGTACTGAGTGTTACACAGGCTTTAATGGCAGCATCTGAATAATTCACATTATGGAATTCTTCATATTTTGATTTGATATTGCCAAGAATTTCCATTGTTTCTTCAGCAGTTGGCGGATCAACCAATACTTTTTGGAAGCGGCGATCGAGGGCGCCATCTTTTTCTATGTATTGACGATACTCGTCGAGGGTAGAAGCACCAATACATTGGAGTTCACCTCTGGCGAGGGCCGGTTTAAAGATATTGGATGCATCAAGAGACCCTGTTGCACCGCCTGCACCAACGATAGTATGAATCTCGTCGATGAAGAGAATTACGTCGCGATTTTTTTCGAGTTCATTCATGATCGCTTTCATGCGTTCCTCGAATTGTCCGCGGTATTTTGTTCCTGCCACCAACGCAGCGAGGTCGAGCATAATGATACGCTTGTCGAACAGAACCCTTGACACTTTGCGTTGAATAATGCGCAGTGCGAGACCTTCAACAATTGCTGTTTTACCAACACCCGGTTCTCCGATAAGGATTGGGTTATTTTTCTTCCTGCGGCTGAGAATTTGTGAAACGCGTTCAATTTCTTCCTGGCGACCGACAATAGGATCCAGACGACCTTCTTCAGCTGCGCGAGTTACATCGCGACCGAAATTGTCAAGCACAGGCGTTTTCGATTTCGCCGCACCCGGTTTGCGTGGAACATTGAATCCACGGTCGCCCTTTTCCTCCTCTTCGAAGTTTTCATCTTCATTTTGGTTTGTTGGAGGAATTTCACGTTGACCCTGATCCTGGCGCACATAATCCAATTCCTGACGAAATACGTCATAGTCCACGTCAAATTGTCCTAAAATCTGTGTTGCCACATTATCCTTGTTTTTGAGGATAGACAGCATAAGGTGTTCGGTGCCTATGGTATCGGACTTAAGGACTTTAGCCTCAAGGACGGTTATTTTGAGCACTTTTTCGGCTTGTTTAGTGAGGGGAAGGCTGCCGGCGTTGAAAGGCTGACGAGAGGCTTTATCGCGTATAGCGTCCTCTACGGTCTTTCTAAGCATGGCAATATCCACGTCGAGACTGAGCAGCACTTTGATCGCCAGCCCGTCGCCATCGCGAATAAGGCCGAGGAGGAGGTGCTCGGTTCCGATGTGGTCGTGACCCAGGCGGAGGGCTTCCTCGCGGCTGTAGGAGATCACTTCTTTTACTTTAGGAGAAAATTTTGCGTCCATTCTGATTATTGTTCAAGAATTTTACCAACTCTGCGTTACCTGACAAATTAACAAATTCGGGGCCGAAATTGTTATTTCGACAATGTCTTATCTATGTAAACATTCAGGAGCCTAAAAAATTCCATAGGGCCCTTTCACTTAGACTAACAAATTTGGAAAAAATTTTAATTACCTACCTTCGCGGGGTAAAGTTTATTTTTACACCACAACTGAGCGTATGAAGTTTACAGTAGACAAAAAGGAGCGTTACTGCATATTTAAGCTGGATGAGCCGCGTTTGGATTCGATCTTATCTGCAAATTTGAAAAGTGAGCTGGTTTTGCTGAATCAGGAAGGATTCCGCAACATTATATGTGACCTCAGCGAGGTGAATTTCATCGACAGTTCCGGCTTGAGCGCCTTGCTGATAGGGCATCGCATCTGTAAGGACAGCAATGGCACCTTTGTGCTTATTGGCTGTGGCGAGTCAACTATCAAGTTGGTGAAGATTTCGCAGCTTGACAGTATATTGAACATTGTACCTACCGAATCCGAGGCTACCGATTTCATCCTTATGGAAGAGATTGAGCGAGAGTTAGGCAACGAATAAGGGTATGTCATTCGCGGTCACAGTAATTGGGAGTAATTCTGCTATTCCTGCTCATGGCAGGCATCCAAGTGCTCAGGTGGTGACCATCAACGACCGTTTATATCTAATCGACTGTGGCGAGGGCACCCAGATGCGCTTTAATGAGCTGGGTATCAAGTGGATGAAGATCAATCAGATTTTCATTTCGCACCTCCATGGCGATCATTTCTTCGGACTTATCGGTGTTTTGTCGACCTATCATTTGATGCGCAGAAATCGACCACTTGATGTTTATGCACCTGCACCGCTTGCCGACATCATCAAAATGCAACTTGAGGCGGGTGAAAGTCAGCTTAATTATGAACTTCGATTTCATGAATTGGATACTGTAAATACCGGAACGATTTATGAAAATGAGGATATTACGGTAGATACCATTGTGCTGAATCATCGCATTCCTTGTGTTGGATTTGTATTTCGGGAAAAACAGCGCGATCGAAAGGTGATTAGGGAAAAATTACAAGAATTTCAGATCCCTGTTGAATTGATACCTGATATCAAAAAAGGAATGGACATATTGGATGAGAAAACAGGTAATCGCATCCTGAATAAAGACATTACTATAGACCCTCCTCTTCCAAGAACTTACGCTTACTGCTGCGATACAGCCTATTATCCGGCGATGGTTCCTTTCATTGCAAATGCCGATTTAGTTTATCACGATTGCACATTTGATGAAGCAAGTTCGCAACGTGCAACAGATACTTTTCATTCTACAACAAAACAAGCGGCTTCAATTGCGTTACAAGCGAATGCAAAAAAATTGATGATAGGACATTTCTCTTCCAAGTATGACGATTTGCTTCCATTGCTTCGGGAGGCGCAGGAAGTATTTTCAAATACCATACTTGCCATTGAAGGAAAAACAGTAGAACTGGAAAGAGTTACAGGTACTCCTTGAGTTTTGATGAATTGTTTTTGCAGTTAATTAATACCCATGCACATTTCAGGTGCACAAGGCAACATCAGGATTTTACGGAGCAGAAAAAGATGTTCAGCCTAGCAGCTTGATCATCCAAATTATTATCAGCGCCATGATCACCACGCTGCCAATACCAATAAGCATATTGGCAGCGTTGGTGACAATGTTTTCCTGAGATTCGTTTGCCATGGGTTTATCCTTTGGCATTTGATCAGTTTTGCTTTGAGCTTTGGGTTTATTCGCTGCCATGAGAAAAAAGATCAATCACGTTTGAGATTATATTTTTCGATTTTATTGTAGAGGTGGCTGCGTTGAATATCCAACTCTTCGGCTGTTTTGGAAACATTCCAGTTGTTTTTATTCAAGCGATGCAGGATAAATTCCTTTTCAACAAAATCTTTAAAATCCTGAAATTTTTCGAAGCGTTCGTAAAGGTCTTTTGGGCTGCCACCACTTTTTGGTGATTGGGCATAATTCAGCACATCTTCGTCTGTAATTTTTTGATCGGATAAAATCACCAATCGCTCTATCACATTTCGGAGTTCGCGGATATTACCTGTGAAGTTGATATTTTGAATTTCTATCATTGCCTTTGGTGTAACTACTTTTTTGGGCACACCATAATCTTCACAGATTTCTTTTACGAAGCGCTCTGCCAGCAGAGGGATGTCATCCTTTCTATCGTTAAGCGAAGGCACATGAATGAGAATTACACTCAATCGATGATAGAGGTCGAGGCGGAAATTATTGCTTTCCACTTCTTTAAGCAGATCTTTATTGGTTGCGGCAACAACGCGTACATCTACAGATATTTCTTTATCGCCACCAACGCGTGTAATTTTATTTTCCTGCAATGCACGCAATACTTTCGCTTGGGCATTATGGCTCATATCGCCAATTTCATCGAGGAATAATGTTCCGCCGTTTGCTTGTTCAAATTTACCTATGCGTTGTTTAATTGCTGAGGTGAAGGCCCCTTTTTCGTGGCCGAACAATTCGCTTTCAATCAATTCGCCCGGAATTGCGGCGCAGTTCACTTCCACTAAAGGACCTGATGCACGGTTACTTCGTTCATGAATCCAACGTGCCACTAATTCTTTGCCGGTACCGTTATCACCCGTAATAAGTACGCGTGCATCAGTTGGAGCTACGCGATCGATGGTTTCCTTAATTTTCATGATGGCAGGAGAATCGCCGATAATTTCGCGAGTCTTGCTCACCTTGCGTTTGAGCACCTTGGTTTCGGTGATCAAATTCGACTTATCGAGGGCATTGCGGATTGTGATGAGTAGTCGGTTGAGATCAGGTGGTTTTGCTACATAATCAAACGCACCTTTTTTCACTGCTTCCACTGCTGTTTCCAGTGTTCCGTGACCGCTGATCATAATAAATGGCACATCCGGATTTGTTATTTGTGCTTTTTCGAGCACCTCCATACCATCCATTTTGGGCATTTTGATATCGCAGAGAACGATATCATAATCAGCATCCTGTATCATACGCAGACCTTCGGCACCATCGCCTGCTTCATCTACTGTATACCCTTCGTATTCGAGTATCTCCTTTAAGGTTTTCCTGATACTCTTTTCGTCGTCAATTAATAATAAACTAGCCATGTTCGTTAATTCATTGTGTTGGTTCGTGTTAAGTTCAATTTACTTGATTGTCCAAAGAAGTGTGTGAACCTTGTCCAAAAAAGTAAACGTGCCCAAATGTAGAAAATTGGACAGGAAATATATAATGTTTGTACTATTTTTTAGAATTTTTCTGTCTTCTCCAGACTACCGTCTTCCTTGTAGTATTTCCATTCGCCGGTTTTCTTATCGTTGGTATATTGGCCGGTCGATTTGAGTTTGCCGTTGGGATAGTTTTCATTCCATGTTCCGGACTTCATATTGTTGGTATAGGTGCCTTCAGAGATCAAGGCCCCGGTTTGATCGTAAATGAGTTGTTTTCCGTTTAGCTGGTCGTTTGTATAATGTTGTTCCATGGCAACTTTTCCGGAGGAAAAATACCAACGAGAAGTGCCATCTTTTTTGCCATTAGCATAATGCATAGACGATTGTATCAGACCGTCAACTGTATATTCTATGCAATCGCCATGGTATAATCCATCAGCGTATCCATAACTGCTTTTCAGCACTCTTCCTGTTTTTCCCTGTGTATATTTTTTTTGGTCGCCATGCAGTTTACCATTTTTATATCCTTCGAGTACAAGTAGGTTACCATTTTTATCAAATTCAAGATAGTTACCGGATTTTACGTCATTATCATATTCCGCCAAGGTAAGCAAAGAGCCATTTAATTGAAATGTGGACCATGTTCCGGTTTTTTTATTGCCAATCATATAGCCATCAGATACCACAATATTATTCGCGGTGATGGTAATGCGTTTATACCCTTTTGCTGCATCGATGGTAGTAATAACTGTATCGATATTTACAGGCACTGCAGGCTTAGGAGGTTCGGGCGGTGCGAACGTGACAAGATTTTGTGCCGAGGCAAATTGTATTCCCAGGCAGCAAGCTAACATCAACAATGCAGACTTAAGGTTTAGTAGTTTCATTATTAGGTTCTTCTTTTTGAGGAGTGATTTTTTTCTTTGCTTTTCTCTTTTGAGGGTCTTCAATTTCACAAGCTTGTTCACCTCTGCAACATTCATCGATGGTCATTCCGCAAATGGCACACTGTCCATGACCATGCACCCACAGCATTTGGCTGAGGTGTCCGCAAAATGGGCAAAGAATAACATTTTTCAACGTTTCCATACCTGTTTCATTCTTAAAACAATTCCCGCAAACTCATAAGCCGGATTCTGTTTGAGTTTCTATCATTTATCTGGTCCTTACATCACTATAAGGATCTTGCTGCCTACCCACCGAAGATTAGAGCGAGCAACTCTTCTTTTACTCCGGCATATTTGGCATTGTAACCCGCAGGGTTTACCCGGCAAAAATGTTGCCATTCTCACCCGTGAGCTCTTACCTCGCGTTTTCACCCTTACCCTGACGAAAAGTGCGAACACTTTTGTCAGGACGGTAATTTTCTGTGGCACTATCCATTACCGACCGAAGCCGATATCCATCTGTTAGGTGGTGCGGTGCTCTGTGTTATCCGGACTTTCCTCCACTACCCCGATGCATGCACCGGTTAAGCAGCGATAGAACGGTTTGCGAGAATTACTTTAAGAACGATTATTTGAACTCATCTCAAAATTAGGGATTTTGCCGATTTGACGCCATCTAAAAATTTAGACTAGTCTAAAATAATTTCTGTAGCTCCATGACCAAAACGCGGGTTATAGTCGTTATTGTATGATGTCACTTCAGGATATTTCTTCAATGTTTTCTCTATTTCGGTGCGCAATACACCTTTCCCATGACCATGGATGGCATAAATGCGATGCAATTTCAAACGAATAGCCTTTTCTAGAAAATGCCTGAATTGACTAATCTGCATAGCCAGAATTTCAGTGGAGGACAGATGCTTATGTGATGGCAAAAGTTTTTCTACATGCAGATCAATATAGTCCGGCATTGCTGCCTTCTGTAATACCTCGTTTATTACCGGGACTTTTTTCTTTTCGTTGAAATTAAATGCAGGTGTTGGTTTCTTTTCGCTAGCAGGAATTTGAAGACTACTGTCTGACACATTAACCGGGAAAACAATTATACCTGATGAAAGGTACGGTTCAGTTGATAATTTGGTAACATACTGCTTAGGGCGTAGTTTGACCTCACTATCTGCAACTGAGATTGTAATTCCTTTATCATCCTGACGCCAGCATTGCAAAGTAGATACCGGACGATCATTGATAGCATCGGGTTTCATACCATGAAGCCTGATGGTGGCATTGGGGGTTATTGTATTCCTGACAGTTGTTTGCAATTCTTCGAGTAAATACCATTTATACTCAAATAACAATCGCAAGGGTGTGTTATTGACAAGTTCAACTTCAAATCTGTCGACATCGCCACCCATGCTTTTTACAGCACGCCAATGAATGAATAAACCTATGTCTTTTGCAGCCTGGGTAAGCTCCTCTTTTTTGATAGTAGATTTTCCCTTTCCACCAAATTCGCTGACTGAGGCAATATCCTTTTTATGTGCCTGATGGATTTCGCCATTTACGTTGATATAGGCTGTGCTGCCATTATAGTATTCAATAACACCAATAATGCCTGAATCGAGAATTACCACTTGTTCACCAACAGGTATCTGCATGATTTACTTACCTTTGAAGCCGTTGCAAAGGTAAACATGAAACGAACGATAAAGTGGAATATCGCACAAAAGGCTGAGCTAAAGTGGTGGCAACAGTATCTGAAAGGCAAGGATGTTGAGGCTTATCATACCTGGAAACGCGCTTATTGGCAGGGAATTTTAGACAAAATTGCAGGCTCTGCGCCTATACGCGAAGGCATGAGCATTTTAGATGCAGGGTGTGGTCCTGCCGGGATGTTCATGCAATTACCCAATTGTAATGTTGATGCACTAGATCCACTGCTGGATGAGTATGAAAAAAATCTACCTCATTTCAAGCGCAGTATGTATGCCAATACCACATTTCATGCTTTGCCTTTAGAGCAATATCAGACAGATAAACAATATGATATTGTGTTTTGCATGAATGCCATCAATCACGTTTCGGACATTGCATTTAGTTATGATCTGCTGGCAAAAATGGTAAAACCCGGTGGCAAGTTGGTGATTAGCATTGATGCACACAATCATAATTTCTTCAAGCATTTATTTCGCATGATACCCGGCGATATTTTGCATCCGCATCAATATGATTTGAAAGAATACAGTGCATTTATCATTGATCGAAATTGCAGGATTCTGCAAACGGAAAAACTCAAGCATGAATTTTTCTTCGACCACTACGTTCAGGTTGCGCAAAAAATTTCTTAAAGGTTAATTCCCTTTTATCAGAAATAAATTGGTTTAAAGCTGAGATTGCCGTTTTGTAATTGCAATGCCGGTGCGGGGAATTTGACGATATTCAACACATTGAATACCATTTTCAGGTAAGGAGAATTTGTCGGGATTTGCGTGAGGTCCACATCCAAGGAAAGATAAAATTGGCGTTCTCTCGGAATTTGAGAGTAATCAGTTAATTGATCAGGGGGGCAATCTTCAGGTTTCATTTCAGGGTCGTCGCACCATTTATTTTCATAACCTCCCAGCAGGCCATCAACACTATAACCTCCGGATATCATCAACCATTTAGGAAAGCGTGTTTCAGGCGACATAAACATTGAAGGGTTAACGCTTAGCCACGTTGTTTGACCATTGTAATCTTTGAGCACTTTTTCCGGTCCTGTAGTTCCAAATAATTGCGCTGCTCTGTCTTGCACCGGTTGATCATAACCGGAATAATCAGTAAAGTGCGAGGAAAATTTCACTTTTATACGTTGTTCATCCCACAACATATTTTGTGCAGTGCAAAGGGTTGCTCCGAAGGTATTTGCAGCAAAGTCGCCGACTGAAAATCCCCATTTTTCGGAAAATCCATCGAACACTTCAATGGTAAGTTGAAGTATGGAACCTGTTGCTGCTGCAGACCAATAAGCAGCATTGTCGGACATACCTGTCCACTGATAAAATTCCGTAGTCAAATTTGTTTCGAAATAAGCGGTGTAGAAGTGACCCATTTTATCATATTGCAACCATTCGCCGTTGTCGTTAAAGAGGTGAAAATGATTAAGCGGGTAATCTTTATACCAGTATTGATAAAGTGCTATTGTAGCACTTGTATAAAGCGTTGTTTCAGATCCCAATATCAATCCTAAACGCTTTGCATTAAATGTATCAGCAGGGGTGACAAAATTGGTGAGTTTGGATTGGGAAAAAATTGGAGTTAATAAAAAAAAACCCAAAAAGGTGATTATTAATTTTGTCAAATTACAATGTTGGATAAAGCGTGGAGTTTGCGGAGGTGGGGAGATAAAGCGCGGAGTTTGCGGAGTTTGCAGAGGTGGGGAGATAAAGCGCGGAGTTTGCGGAGTTTGCAGAGGTGGGGAGATGAAGCACGGAGTTTGCG
>JAIBBA010000133.1 GCA_019694895.1 Chitinophagales bacterium | reverse complement strand
AGATGGGGGGCTTCAAATAAATACCATGCAGCCATTCGCTGCGCTCATCTGCATTTTTTATTTCAAAATGCTGCGCCAAGTAAACTTGTCACATCCTTTTGAAATAAAAAATGCAGCCTGCGGTAGGCTGCATTGGATTTTTTTGGCGGAGAGAGAGGGATTCGAACCCTCGATACCCTTTAGGGGTATACACACTTTCCAGGCGTGCTCCTTCAACCACTCGGACATCTCTCCGGCTGAAAGGATGGCAAAGGTACGACTTCCGGGGCTTATTCTAAAGATTAATCGAATCAACGATGGATCTGGATATTGTATTTGAGCTCGTATTTGTTACTCAATTCAGATTGCCAGTTGTCGGGTTTTAAGCGCTCGCCGGCAATAAACATGATGCTAAGTCTGTTTGTTCCCATATCCAATGCATCGCCGTCGCTGATAAACAATGTGGCACTTTTTCCTGTTTTTATGGTGCCATATTTTTCGTCAATACCGGCTAGCATAGCATTGTTCAGCGTAATCATTTTTAGGGCTTCTTCTCTATTTAAACCATATGCCGCAGCAGTGCCGGCCTGAAAAGGAAGATTGCGCAAATTCCAGTAAGAATCACCTTCATTGCATACCGAAAGTCCGCACATAATGCCGGCATCATGCAACATTGCAGGCAACTTATATGGCAAATCAACCGGATCGCCATCATAGGAAGGTAATTCATGTGTTGCCTCCAATAAAACAGGAATATTTCTTTCTTTCAATAATTCAGTAACACGATAACTCTGCCTTCCACCCCTGATTACAATTTTAATATGAAAAGAATCACTCAACGCAACAGCACCAATAATCTGTTTTGCACTGTTTGCAGATATAAATAATTTTTGTTTTCCGTTCAACACTTTTCGCATTGCTTCAAACCGCAAATTGTGCTCGCGAGGTGCATTGCCATTGCAATATGATCTTGCCTCAGCAAAAAAAGTATATATGTCCTCTACCTCGCTTCGATATTGCGCATTAGGGCCATAGGTGTTTTTTTCATAGTCGTAATTATACACCGATGGCCATGACATATGCATGTTGTCGTCGGTTGCAATGGCAGCGTCTTCCCAATTCCAACCGCTCATTTTAAATACACTGCTTTGTCCGCCTATTACACCACCGTAAGGAACAACTTGTGCAAGCAAAACACCATTCGTGCGCACAGTCGGAATAACCTTTGAATCTGTATTGTAAGCTATTAACGATCTGATATTTGGGTTGTACACGCCAACTTCATAAGCGTCTCGTGTCGACCTGACAGCAGTAATTTCATTGAGGCCTATTGTTGAGCCCATGCCTATAAATCCCGGATAAATATCCTTGCCCGTTGCGTCGATCAATGATGCCGTATTTGCGTCATAGCCGCTTTCCTTCATCGGACCAGCATACTGAATACTGCCGTTTTGAATGATAACTAGCCCATTTTCAATAACTGTGCCATCACCAACATGTATGCGTCCTCCGGAAATAGCTACTGGAACCTGTTGTGCATGAGTTGCAACTATATGCAGCAAAAATGCTATGGTCAATAATTGTTTAATATATCGAGTCATAATAATTTCTTTTTTTACTTGTTATTCGCCTTTCATGAAGTCAATTACATCTTCGCAGTCATATTCGCGATGTGGTGTTACAACTATCGGAACAGTGATCGCGCCATTTGTTTTTTCTGCCATCATTTTATTGATGATGCGATGACGCTCTGCATCTTCTGCAGCCATTAATTGATCTTGTATACTTCTGTCATATAAAATTTTACCGTCAACTATTGTTTTTTCTGCCATGGCATAAACACTCAATGGATCTTCACTCCAAATCACAATGTCGGCATCTTTGCCTACTTTAATGCTGCCTACCTTGTCATCTACATGTAGCAACTTCGCAGGATTAATAGTTACCATTTTCAAGGCCTCCGGTTCCGACATGTTGAAGTATTTCACTGATTTCGCTGCCTCCTGATTTAACCTGCGGCCCATCTCTGCGTCATCAGAATTTATAGCGGTAACTAATCCTGCATCATGCATGATTCCGGGATTTTGTGGGATTGCCTCATACACTTCAAATTTGTATGCCCACCAGTCGCTAAATGTAGAGGCTCCTGCACCGTGAATTTTCATCTTGTCGGCAACCTTGTAACCTTCAAGAATATGAGTGAAGGTATTTATCGTAAAGCCAAAAGAATCTGCAACATGCATCAACATATTTATCTCGCTTTGCACATAACTGTGACAAGTAATAAATCGCTTTCCTTCCAGTATTTCGGCAATTGCTTCCAACTCCAGATCTGTGCGCACCGATTGTGGGTTTTCTTTTTTCGCCTTGGCATATTCTGAAGCTCTGGTAAATATATCGACATACACTTGTTCAACACCCATCCTTGTTTGCGGGAAGCGCACTGAATAATCATCACCCCAATTGCTTTGTTTAACATTTTCACCAAGAGCGAATTTTATAAAACCCGGCCATTGCGCGAATTTCATGTCCTCAGGTGCAGCACCCCACCGCAATTTGATAAGTTGTGTTTGCCCACCTACCGGATTTGCAGAGCCATGCAATATATGTGCACTTGTTACACCTCCACTCAGTTGTCGATATATATTGATATCATCACAATTAATTACATCAGCAATACGCACTTCAGCACTGCTGTTTTGTGTCCCTTCATTCACGCCATCAGTAACAGCAATATGTGAGTGCTCATCAATAATTCCCGGTGTAACATGTTTACCCGTGCCATCAATAATACGCGCATTTTTTGCACTGATGTTTTTTCCTACCTGCAAAATTTTTCCATTGCCAATTAATACATCTGTATTTTTTAAAACGCCCTCTTTCTCACTAGTCCAGACTGTTGCATTGGTTATCAAAATATTTTCCTGTGTAGGTGCTGCTTCCCACCCATAAGCAGTAAACGGATACATAACAGTTCCAATTTGTACAGTATCTTTTTTCTGAGGTGTCGGCTTTTCAGCATACACGCTTGCAAATTCGGCTTTCCAATTGATCCATTTATCATTCGCATTGCCTTGTCCCTCTATATTCTTCCCATCGTGGTATCCGGTTAGTCGATATAATGTGCCGTTATCTGCAAATTGTATCTGTATGTTTTCAGTTGAAATGGCTCCTTGCGCTTTGAGGGTGTCTGTATTTTTTATTATCGAAAATTCGGGAGCATTTATTTTACCTTGAATTAATAGTCCGTAAACCATATTATCAATATGCAAAGCATAGGCACCTCGCAAATCACTATTTTCTGAATTTACGACATAAGGCAAACCGTTTACCCAATTTGTGTAAATGATAGCGCCTTCGCGGAAAATATTATCTGAGCTGATAAAAAAATCAGCGCGTTTGCCTTTTGCAAGTGATCCGGTTTCGCTTTCTAACTTTAAAATTTGTGCAGGAACAGATGTCAATGCCGACAATGCCGTTTTTTCTGACAAACCATACTGTAATGCTTTGCGCACATTTGGCAGAAATTGTGATTTATCATCGAGACCTGAACTGGTAAGTGCAAATGTAATTCCTGCTTGCTCGGTAATTGCCGGATTTGCCGGGGCCATTTCCCAATGTTTTAAATCACTGATACTTAATAATTCTGCATCCCAGGGGTCGCTCACATCAGGTGTTTTGGGAAAATTGAGCGGCAATACCAAAACAGCACCTGTTTGCTTGATTTCATTGATGCGTTGATATTCATTGCCGCTGCCCATCATAATGAAATTATACCCGAATTCTTTCCCGATTTTAGCTACACGCAAAATTTCAAGTTTCTCATCGGTATCAAAAAAGTGAATCAGATTTTTTTGATCCAACACTGCTTGCAATGATATATTCTGTTCTGAATTTTTTCCAACCCTGCCATACCAGTCCGCATCGTAAAATGTCTGTCTTATCAATGCAATACTTCCCATCTCAGACTGCGGATATTCTTGTGTCGATGTGCCTTTGCGAAAGGAATAATGATCGCTGATATTTGGCTTAACTACCATCTCACCTGCACGCTCATCGCCCAACGATACAAGTGCACCGGTTCCGCGCATGATACCATCATGTCGATGTGTTAACACCAGTCCAAAACCACTGCTTCGCCATAATTTAGCAACATCACCCTGAGGTTTGAATCCGGAAACGGCCTGATATTCAGGAGTTATTGCCTGATTCCAACTTACTGCCTGCTGATTGCTGTTTAACATTTGCGGACCTCTGCCTACCTGTGGATTTTCCTTTGCAGGCATTCCGTACCCTGCATCCAGATCTATAAAGGCCGGATAAATGTACTTGCCATGCAGGTCTTCAACAACGGCATTTTTGGGAATAACTACTGCTGTGCCAACATCAATAATACGACCGTCGCTGATCAGCAAGGTCGCATCCTGTAAGGTATTGCCCGGATCAGTAACAATAGTGGCATGCGTAAAAGCATAGGTTCGTGATCGCTCATCATAAACACCATTAACAGGAAAAGTGGTCTGCCCGTAAATGATGCTTACACCAAGTATACTTAGTGCGGTAAGTAAGATTTTCTGCATAGGTAGATTCGGTTAATTGGGTAATGCCCGTTCCGCTAAGATAATCAGGTGTATCAAATCCCTACTAGTGCCGTTAAGTAACTTTAACAGTAAAGGGCCTGTTTTGCTTTTTTAATAAACCCTGGTTGATTTGGGTTGTCTAAACCTCAAAGAATGACACCGGCGTGAACATTCGCAGTATTTTCAGCGTATCTTTATTACCCTTTTTATTTTTCGTAAATACCTGCCATTGATCCTAGCGCTCGCCTTGTGCAACAAGGTGTTTGCCTTTCATATCATTGGTGGCGAAATGATTTATAAGCGACTCACGGGAAATGATTTTGAGATAACACTGAAAATCTACCGCGATTGCTCAAATCCCGAAGCAGCGCCTTTCGACGATCCACTGCAAATTTATGTATATAATGCATCAGGCATTCTTGTTGATAGTCTGGTATTATTTTTTCCCGGTTCCGATAATATTGATCCCGAAATTGTAAATCCTTGCATGACCGTTGCTCCGGATCTCTGTGTGCAGGAAGCAATTTATGTCGGGAATATTAATCTGCCTCCAAGTATTGGTGGTTATGATCTGGTGTATCAACGCTGTTGCAGGAATAGTACTATCATCAATATTTATGATCCTATTCAAACAGGTACTACCTATACCGAACATATTCCCGATCCGGGAACATTAATTAATTCAAGTCCGGAGTTTAATAATCTTCCACCAATAGCATTATGTGCCGGATATCCGTTTGCATTCAGCCACGCAGCAACAGATCCTGATGGCGATGCCTTAGTCTATAAATTTTTTACACCTTACAACGGAGCATCCTATGATCTTCCGGATCCTGCGCCTGCATCTCCACCACCATTTAATCATGTAATTTTTGTCCCGCCATTTAATGAGTCTTATCAAATTGCATCATCACCCGCATTTACGCTGGGAAGCACTACAGGATGGCTTGCAGGAACGCCTTCCGACCTCGGTCAATTCGTTGTTGGCGTAGCAGTTGAAGAATATCGTGGAGGCGTGTTAATCGGCACGCATTACCGCGATTTTCAATTTAATGTTACCGATTGTACACCTGATATTGTGGCATCTGCACCTCCTGAAATAAATAATTGTACCGACTTCACCGTATTATTCGATAACGAAAGTATTGGCACTGATGATTTTTATTGGGACTTCGGTGTTCCGGGTGTAACTGATGATAATAGCACTGAAGATAATCCTGTTTACACTTATCCGGATACAGGAACATACACTGTAATGTTGATCGCATTTCCCGGAACGGATTGTTCTGATACTACTTTTACAACAGTGCACATTTATCCGCAATTAATTCCCGGCATCAGTTTTGAAAATACTTGCGCAGGTTCACCGGTAAATTTTATGGATATCAGTACTACTGATTTTGGGACTATCACATCATGGCAATGGAATTATGGCGATGGATGGGGCAGCTCAGAACAAAATCCGGTTTATAGTTATGAGGAACCGGGAAATTATATGCTGATCTTTACAGTGGAAAATAGTGTTGGCTGCATTGCCGAAATTTATGACACCATTACTATTTATCACCTCCCCTTTGCAGATGTCGCAACCGATAGCGCATGTCTGCATACCTCAGGTACCGTTTTTGACGCATCGGTAGTGCTGGCAGGAAATGATATTGTCGACTGGCAATGGGAAATGGAACCTGATCAATATTTTAGTGGAGAATCCTTCGATTATTATTTTGATACCGCAGGTGTATATCTTATCAATCTTACAGTAACAACTGATAAAGGTTGTGTCGACAGCATTCTGGATACCATCATAGTAAACCCGCAGGTAGTGGCCGGATTATTGAACGATACCGTGATTTGCGAAGGTGATAGTGTTCAGGTTTTCGCCTCGGGAGGAACATATTATGCATGGGAACCGCCTTCCGGTGTTAGCGACCCCTCTAGCCCTGAACCCTGGCTCTCACCAGATGAAAGCACGGTTTATGGCGTTATCGTTACCGACGGTTGCACTTCAGACACGGCCTTCATGCAGGTCGAAATACTGCCTGCCCCACATGTGATTGCCGGTCCTGATACGATAGTATACCACGGTCAGGAGGTGGCAATGTATGCCAACGGTGCCTCATCTTTCAACTGGGAGCCTCCTGATGGCCTCAGCGACCCGTTCAGCCCCAATCCTATCGCTCTGCCGGATGTTACTACCCTCTATTTAGTCACAGGAACCGCTGAGAACGGCTGTATTTCAACAGATACAGCCTTGGTTTATATCATCCCTAACTGCTTCAACTTCGCTACCGTCAACGCTTTCAGCCCAAATGACGATGGGGTCAATGACAGGTTTAGATTCATTACAGCAGGTGATGACGGGCTCGTTTCTATGGAAATCTATAACCGTTGGGGTAAGATGATCTTTAATACCAACGATATTGATGCGGGCTGGGACGGAACCGACGGAAATGGGCATCCGCAAGAGCTTGGCAGTTATATCTATGTCATTTATACGTCATGTGATGGTAAGGAACAGCGTCTAAGCGGTAGTGTTACCTTGTTGAGATAAGTTCGATTACTTATCTTTAACACCCTAAGCCAATTTTCACATGAAGCGAACCAGGTTACTCCTCCTCTCCCTGATGACAATTATTGGTCTGAAGGCACACGCATCGCATATCATTGGTGGCGAAATATCGTACACATGTATCGGTACAAATCAATATCAGGTTGTGTTGATTTTGTATCGCGATTGTACAAGTTTCACGCCATTTGATAATCCGGCATACATGACAATTTATACTCAGGATGGCGATTATGTAAATAACTTCCCATTGTATTCACCGTTTATTACCGGAATACCGGCGGAATCTGATAACCCTTGTCTTGATGCTCCTGATGATGTATGTGTTGAGCAAGCAATTTATACTGCTATCATCACCGTTCCCGATGGTGATCAGGGTTATTTATTGGTGTTTCAACGCTGCTGCAGAAATGCAGGTATCGTAAACATCGAAACTCCTGATGATATCGGTGCAACCTATACACAGGAAATTCCACCACAAACAGATGCTACTTGTAACACATCACCGGTGTTCAACGCATTTCCTCCTACAGTAATTTGTATCGACGACCCAATTGTTTTCGATCACTCTGCAACTGATATCGATGGCGATTCATTAGCTTACGATTTCTATTGGCCGCTGCAAGGTGCTTCATCTTTCGATCCGGCTCCCGTAATTGCCGCTCCACCTCCATATGATGGTGTGGTATGGGTTACAGGATATGATGAATTATATCCACTTGATGCAGTACCCGCATTTGCAATAGATCCTGTTACAGGTATCCTTACAGGCACTGCAACAGCAGAAGGTCGATATGTTGTGGGTGTGCGATGCAAAGAATATCGCGATGGCGTTTGGCTCGGAGATCATATCCGCGATTTCCAATTCAACGTTGTTACATGTACACCAACTGTTGTCGCACAAATGGATGTGGGAGATGCAACTTTTGATGACACCACTCCTGATGATGAATATTTAAATTGTTCTGATTTCACTGTAATATTTGATAATTATTCAATCGGTGGAACTGAATTTTTCTGGGATTTTGGCGATGGCAGTACTTCAACACTTGAAGATCCAACACACGTATATGCAGATACCGGCACTTACACCGTTATGCTGATCGTTAACCCCGGATTTGTTTGTGCCGATACCGCGATAGGTATAATTAAATTATACAATACACTCACTGCAGCTTACGATTATTCTGCAGGTTGCTCAGGCACGCCTGTAACATTTGAAGATAATTCTAACTCAACAGAAGCAGGCGATATCATTACTTGGGATTGGAATTTTGGCGATGGCGCAACTTCCACTACTGCTAATCCGGAACACGAATATGCTGATGGCGGAACATATACCGTAGTCTTAACTGTTACTACCGATGTCGGCTGCCAGTCATCAGTGTCAGTTGATATTCTTGTAGAACCGGGTCCTGATGTCGACTTCCTGGCTCCTGATGTTTGTCAGGATGAAGA
>JAIBBA010000033.1 GCA_019694895.1 Chitinophagales bacterium | reverse complement strand
CTCACCGACAATGCATGGAGTAACCTTGTATCCGAATCCGGTTGATGACATTCTGATGATCGCAGGAACAATAGACAATATAGTTTCGGTCTCTGTGGTGAATACGATTGGAGTAGAATTATTTTGTCAACAAAGCTGTACAGATTTAAATTATGTACTAACCACCGCATCATTGGCAGCGGGAAATTATTATTGCATTTGCAAAAGCGACATCGGCACCCGAATTATCTTACCGTTTATTGTGGAACATTGATTGTAACTTTACAGGAAAGTACATTTCATGAGATTGACTTATCGCCTGAGTGAGCAAGATTTTTTAAACTGTCATTTATTCTTTACATCAAGATCAGAAGCTACAAGAAAAGCGAGGAAACGCAATCGCCTGCTTATGCCCGGAATTTATATCGTTTTGGGCCTTGCCACCTTATTTATCGGCGATCCTATTTTAAGTGGATTATTGATCGTAGCGGGTGTATTATGGTATTTTTTCTTTCCGGGCTATGAAGGCAAAAGAATCGCTACACGCATGCAGAAGCATTTGCAAGAAAACTTACGATCTCAATTCGATCAGGAGACCAACCTCGACATCACCAAAGAAATGATTATTGATAAGGTTAATACGTTGGAATCCAGAATTCCGGCAAGTGAGATCAAAGAGATTTACAAAGTGCCCGGATATTATTACTTCCTGACTAAAACAGGAACAGCAATCATCATACCACGAAATATCCTGGAGGATGAATCAACATTGAATGGGGTGATACAAGAGATGTGTGATGATTTAAAATTGCCCTACCGGGAATTTGCCGAATGGAAATGGAAATAAATCAATTCAGTTTTTAATAAATGATTTTGTGTTCCTTACACCATCAACAGAAATACTGCATGTATAAATACCGGCAGGTAGATTTTCTAATGTGTTGATCTGAAAAACGTCCGTTCCCTTCTCAAGATATTCATCGCCCTTCAAGCACACTGCGCCTAATGCATTACAAATCTGCCACTTTATTGATGTAGCATAATCATTAGTATAACCTACATTCAAGATACTTTGCACAGGATCAGGAAATATTGAAAAAGATAAATTCTGCTGCAACTCATTGATGTCATCTAATAGTACAACAAGTAGTGCTGCATTGCTGGTATCGGAGCAGATGTCGTACGCAACAATACATCGGAACTGAAGGCCGTCATACCAGTAATCAACAGGCGCAATAGACAGTTCGGAGGTATGGGTTCCTGAATACGGATAGACATCTTCAAGCGATGTCCATGCTACACCATCCCATTCCTGCCACTGATACATTGCATCCGGGAAGGGTGAAGTCACATTGAACACTGCCGTAGCCAGCGGAAGAATAATAACGTCCATTGGCTGTTCAGTAATGGTATCGCAAGTGATATATGGCGAATTAAAATACCTCAGCACGGCAAAATCGTTATCACCGGCATCGTTTGTAAATCCTCCGGCAAGAATCTTAGTATCATCCTGAATTAAAACATCATAAGCCAGATCCCAATCATCACCCAAGTGAGTGATTACGATACCATCATCGCTGAAAGTGCTATCAGGTGATCCGTCGGGTAATAATTTCGCCACCAAATAATCATAGCCGTCGGCATAGGTTCCAATCTCACCGCCAATAATTATCCTCCCATCAGGTTCGTATGCAATACCAAATATTTGCTCCTCTTGATACGGATCTACGTTGATCACAACTCGTCCGCCATCGCCAAATGTAGTATCCAATTCACCATTTGTAAGATATCGGGCCATTGCAATATTTTGATCGGGCACAACATCTGTAGTACCGGCAATTACCAATTTACCATCAGGTTGCAGCATACCACAATATGCGAAATTCACAGTGCTGTCAAAATCAGTTCTTACTATGCCATCATCACCGAAGCTGACATCAAGGGCTCCATTTGAATTAAACTGCATGACCGTCATATCAAAACTATTCATAAGGTCTTGTGTATATCCGACAAGCATTATTCTATCATCAGGACGCAGGATCAACGCTCTTGCCTGATCCCATCTACCAAATACTGTTTCAGTTGTTTTTCCATCCACTCCAAATGAGAGATCCGGATCGCCATTTTCATAAAACCTTGCTAATGCAAATCGCGGATAAAATCCATCAACAGTTGCAAAACCACCAACAACTATCTTGCCGTCTGATTGGGTGGCAATGCCGAAAGCTTGATCATTTTCAAGATCAAAATCGACCAGCAACTTACCATCATTACTGAAAGTAGTGTCTAATTCACCATCAGGCAGATACCTCGCAATTGCCCAATCGTTTCCACTATACCCTGCTGCCAGAATTCGTCCATCGGGCATGAGATACATGGCATTGGCAAGATCATGAGCCAATTCGAAATCAGTAGTTACAATACCGCCATCGCCGAAGCTTTCATCCAAGGATCCATCAGTTAGGTAACGCAACAACACAAAATCCGTTTCTGTGCCTGCAATGAAATTAGTACCACCGGCACCTAATATCTTTCCATCAGGTTGTAATTCCATAGCAAAAATGACATCATATCCATCGGCAAAAGCAGTGGTTACGATACCATCGCCATCAAATGTAGGATCCAAGTCACCCGGAAATTGCGCAAAAATGCAAGCTCTAAAGAACGTCAGTGATTGTAAAAGGAGTAAAGATCTCAGAAGCATACGGCAACCTTTATATCAAATATACCACATTTGTTCGTTTAGATTTTGCATCGCCAATTTTGATTACACTATTTTTATAGCACAAAGGCTCCTACATGCAATTTACCTATCGCAACGGCATTCTTAAAAAGTATTCCATCCTCACGCTTGTTTTATCAATGACATGCATTTCAATGAACGGACAAGGCAATGGAGAGGCTCACAGACCTTTGATACATTTTACGCCGGAAACAGGTTGGATGAATGACCCGAACGGATTAATTTATTACGATGGATATTATCATATGTTTTATCAATATTATCCTGATTCAACCGTATGGGGACCAATGAATTGGGGGCATGCGCAAAGTCTTGATCTGATGACATGGGAACGACAGCCGATTGCGCTTTATCCCGATTCCCTGGGCTGGATATTTTCGGGAAGTGCCGTCATCGATGTGCACAATACTGCAGGCTTTGGCAATAATGCCATGGTTGCCATTTTCACTTATCACAATGATGCCATTTGGCAAAGCGGAAATAAAAACACCGAAAGTCAGGGATTGGCATACAGCACCGACAAAGGTGCCACTTGGAAAAAATATGTAGGCAATCCTGTTTTAAATAATACCGGCGAACAAGATTTCAGAGATCCGAAAGTATTCTGGAATTCATCAATCAGAAAATGGAATATGGTGTTGGCTGTTGGCGACCATATTCGCATATTTTCATCCCCTGATTTAAAAAAATGGACATTTGAAAGTGATTTTAAACCGGAAGAAGATGAGGAGGTTGGTGTTTGGGAATGCCCTGATTTATTTCAAATGGCAGTAGCAGGAAGCAGTGATAAAAAATGGGTGATGCTTATGAGTCATGGTTACAACGAAAAAGACAACAAACAATCAGGGACGCGCTATTTTGTCGGCGATTTCGATGGGCATACATTTAAAAACACACAACAAGCACAATGGATAGATGTAGGCTCAGATTTTTACGCTGCTGCAACCTACGCTAATGCGCCAGGGAATAAACGTATTCTTCAAGCCTGGATGAGCAATTGGATGTACGCGCAGGAAGTGCCTGCAACAAGATGGAGAAGCACTATGACATTGCCTAGGGAATTAGCCCTAATTAAAGATAAGTATGTATACGCCATCACGCAGCAATGGGCTACTCAAATAATAAACAATCAAAGTGAAATATACAGTAAACCTGAATCTTCAGATGTTGAATTATCAGGGAATGTAATTCCGCATTGCCGAATAACCTTAGACCTCGAAGAAAACAATACCACTTCCATACAGCTGTCAAACAATGAAAACGAGGTGTTTACCATTTTGATAGACGGCACAACCATCACAACAACACGTGATGTTTACCGCGACGAGGATGCTATTTATCCATTTATTACAGAAACTGCAGCGAGCTTACCCGGAGAGCGCATCACCAAATTGGATATGATATTCGATGTCGGTTCCTGTGAAATATTAGTGAATGACGGAAAATTATCCATGACCACCATTTATTTTCCGACAAGTAACTTTGACAAGCTATCCATTAATCCGATGGATGGAGGAATTTTAAGAAACGTGACAATTTATGGTATCACGCCAACAATGTGGTAAATTATGATGCATAGCCCTGAAATTCCAACAGACCGTCAAACATGGGAGAGTCCAATTGCTTATTATTGGTGGGAGGATGAGATATTGATATCGCTGTCAAAATCTACATTGAGGACAGTTGAAACGATCAAAGCCAATGTTGCAATAGTTCAAACCATTACCGGAAACAAGCCCACGCCCTTGCTGATATATTTATCAAAATCGCCGATTCCGGATAAAGAAACTCAGTCATATTCCAAAACGCAATTACCTCTCATTTATTCTTCCATGGCAATGGTATCCAAACCGGGACTAGCACAATTCATCATGCGTTTACTGTTCAGTTTTCAAAAACCGCCAATCCCCATGAAGAGTTTTACAGATGCCGAAAAAGCAAAACATTGGCTTCGCAGCCATTAATCATTCTTTAATAAATGCCTGTTGTAGTTGAGACGTGTCGTTAATCCACTGAATTAAATACACACCCGGCAAATAATTTGAAATATCTAATTGCATGGTCGAAGCAGAAACATCAAATGTCTCTTTAAGTGTTCCGGCCAGATCATAAACATGCATCAAACCATCAGTTTGCAAATTGTCGGGCAGCGATATATTTATTTGTGCATTCGCCGGATTTGGGAATATTAAAATATCACCTTCAAGATAATTTGCAATCGATTCTACAATAGTCGTGTCCTCACCTGAAGTATCGGTAGTAGTATCTTCAGGGACCAGACAAGGAAAATAATAATCCATACCCGGTGAACCTTCAGGACAGCTCTCCATCCAATTTGAAGCAAGGTTGATATTCTCCAACACATCTACAATTTGCAATGTCACGCCTCCACCATCAGGGGAAATTGGATATGGTATCGTATCATCATAACTAACGCTCTGATAAATCACGCCACCTGCATCATAAATACTGATGATATCATCATCACTGCTGAGTCCAAACCCTGTAGGCCCGGAAATATTAGTCACATCAGGAAAGCGCGATGCGAAAAGGGCTGCATCCTGATAAATTACAATAAAACTGTCGGGCAAAATTTGGGTACCTGTCGGTAACACATATGCATTTCCATTTTTATCCTTTACGGTCCAATTACCAATATCAATTATATCCGCACTTGTATTCATTAATTCAAACCAATCGCCCGCATTTGAATCAGCATCAGAATTATAGTTGATCTCATCAACCAGTGGATTTTCGAGACATGATGTAAAAGCTGCAGCCGGCGAACCACCTACGCAACCCGGAAACCAAGCTTCAGGTAAACCGGGATCTATTGCAGGTTCAAAGCGTTCAAGCGTTCGCCCGTAATTATCAGCAGTTACAGGCCAAGGTCGCTTATCATTAAATTTGAATGATGTGATAACATTACCAAGAAAATCGATTAGCGTAATGGAATCTCCATCATTGGCAAGGTTGAAATCAAATCCGCCAATAACCTGAGTAACATCAGGATAAACGGCATTAAATTCAATCATATCTTCCGCCAGCACTAAATATCCATCAGGCGCGATTTTAATGGAAGGAAATATATAATCATTGTAGAAAATGGTATTGGAGAATTGATAATTAGTCAAATCAATTTCCATCCCGGAAGTATTATGCAACTCAATCCAATCGCCGGCATTTAATGTGCTGTCAGAATTATAATTGATTTCAGAAATAATGATGGGATTGGAAATACCTGTGCCATTAAAATTGGCAGTAAATGTTGTTGCCTCTGTAATATTCACATTAAATGCAGGCACATCCGCTGTTGCAATAAATGGATTATCCGTCCAGTTAACAAAAGTATAGCCCGGGTTGGCGATAGCAGTAATCGTTACAGGAACACCATCAAAATACACACCTGTCCAAGGCAAAGTTTCAGGAATAATTGTCGATATTTTGATATATCCGGCTCCGGCGGGTGCTACATCAATAGTCACATCTACCTGATCATTAAGGTCATAATAATTTTCTATATCATCTCGCACATAACCACGTCTGTCGTTATGAAAATTGCGCAGATTAGTGATTTTGCTTTGCACAAAACTCGAATCGCCGGTATTCCATTTGTCGTCCTGTGCATTCATCTCGGTGATTATTTCGGCTGTATTCGCATCGATCAATGCATTGGCAATTTCGGGGGTATAGTAATAATTCAACAAATCGGCAAAGCGATTAATAAAGTGATCATGAAATTCGGTGTTCTCCATCAACGCATTGAACATATCAATATAAAAATTATTGTCATCCATAGCCGTTGCAAGTGTATTTGAACTTGCTCCGGCACCGGGTGTACCTTGCGATGATCCAAGGTCCCACAACATAAATTTCCATTCAATATCCGGCGATACCGCTCTGAATAAACGTATATTATTTACAATAAATCCAATCCAATCGGAGTTAGCGCTATACACTTCAGTTGCAAAATAATCTATCCAGTTATCTTCATCAATCTGATCCAATACTGCAGCATAATAAACCGGATCTGTCAGATCATGATCGATACAATAAGTATGCAGATTAAAAAAACCTGTATCGCTTCCTGCCTCTGTAACATAATTTCCACCGCCACTAAAGTGAGCCTTTATCATGTCTACCCTATCAGGGTTTGCACCGAAATTATCGCGACAGAAATATGGGTCTAAACGCTCTCGAGAAACATAATGACCCCAATATTCGCCGTTGATAAATGCTGCCACATTTTGGTTTGCAGCTGCAACAGTATGCGTTGGTAATGCCATCCTGTTAATCAGCAAGTCGCGCGAACGAGCCAACTCTGCGTCATTATCGCAATTGCGCAAGCGAAATGCGTGATATTTATCAATTACGGGTTTATCCAGGCTGTACAATGGGAAATTGATATTATCGGGGCTATTAAAATCCTCATCACAAGTAAACTGAATTCCTTTCTGATCCAATTCAATAGAATAATTCCCTGCCACTTCAAATTTCATTGGTGCAGCGAATTGAAATGTTTTATCGGCATTAAAGTATTCGATAACACAATTGATCTGGGGATTTTCATTGTCGAATGATGTAGCATTATCATACGCTGCAGGACAGGTGGCGGCAAGATCAAACAAATCGCACGGTGTGGCACTGATACTTACTACAGGTAATAATGTTGGCTCATTAATTAACAGACTGGTGGTTGCCAGCGCACTTGGCAATTTCCCTGTTTCAAAAGATCTTGCTTTGATAACAGTAGATGTAGTAACAACAAACGGATCGATATAGGAAATACCTCCTCCTAATAAAGGATCGCTTCCATCAGTTGTATATTGCACATCAACCCCTGAAATGGTAACCGTTTGATCGCCGGTATAGAATCCGGGTAATGGTGTAATGGATGGCGTGGCAGCATATAGCAAATAGCAATCACCGGAATTCACGGTGTCGGGAGTCGGTATGTTTGTCATACACCAGCCACCTGCATCAGGAATTCTTGCTTTTACAATTCCTGCTTCTAAATCTTGCATGGTAATGCTATCACGCAAAATACCTGCGTTATCGAATAACGCAATAGTTTCACCAAGTCCTATTTTGAAATTTGTATGTAATTCGGTTGAATTCGTTGGGTTAAACCACAGAGGCGGAATTCCATAAAACACAGAAGCATCTGTGATAGCGAAATGCAAAAATGTTCTCCCTGTGAGGTCATTTGAGCCTGATGTTTTATTATGCACTTGGACAGCGATAACATTCGTACCATCAACAATAATTCCGGCTAGTGTTGCTGAATCAAGCGTAATATATGCAGGATTACCACCATCAAACATTTGAGCTTCATGTGCAGTAACCGACAAGTCATCATAAGCAGGTATTCCCGTTAGGCCAGCTTCACTAATTAAAATGCCATTAATAAATACCACATAACCATCGTCATAATCCATATTGATAATGGCATGAATCAATTTTGTTTTATCGGCAACTTCAAATGTTTTTCTATAATAAACCGATCTCACATCAGTGGTAATAATGGTACTATCATCATCATCCCCAAAACCAAATCCACCTTTTCCGGTATCCCAACCAAAGGGTGCAGTTGAGGTACGCCAAGATGGATCGGGCTCAGCATCTGCAGGGAAGTATTCCCATATATCATCATCATACACAGCAGTCTCCCAATGATCGACAGAGGCCATTTCTGCATCGTAGGCATTGCGATTTTTTTCAGACGCCATGATCAGCAGATGCGCCGCCGGTGCGAGAACGGTATCGGGAAGCTGCCATTTTCCGGGTATGGCTAAATCATCGGTAACCGACCACATGGCCATGTTCACCGGATCAACACCACCATTGTATAATTCAATCCAATCAGGCAATTCGCCATCTTCATCTACCACAATACCGGTGTTGGTATGCGCAGCTTCGTTAATTAATACTTGTGCCTGAATAAGCGAGAAAAGCCCACAAAGTGGCAATACGATAAGTCGTTTCATTTGGTGTGCCCTGGGTTGCAATTAGGTTAGGGTAATCAAATATAGAAGTATTGCGGCGGTAATCCAAACTTTAACAATTCGGACATCATTCGAATTATTTCAATATCTATTATGTTAATTTGTAGAATCAACCACAATCCGCTATGTCAAAACCATTCGCCACAAATCCGGAGTTGGTGCTTCGTGAAGAACTTGCCATACAACGAACAACCCTTGCAAACCAATCAACTTTTCTTTCTTTTATAAGAACCGGATTGTATTTTTTGTTAGGTGGATTGAGCCTTACAAATTTGTTAAAAATGAATGACGCAGCACTGATGGAAGTAATCATGTTTTCAATTGCTGCCTTATTAGTCATTATTGGAAGCTTTAATTATATGCATCATCAACGCAAAATTGCCAGAAGTAAATTGCAAATAGGTCAAGTAGCGCAAGCAACAAGGAGTTAAAATATAGATATTTATTATCTTTGAAATTATGCCAAAGCGCAAATTATACACTTGCTCTAAGGGTCATCAATTTTACAAGAGCAGCGATTGTCGCTCGTGTCCTACATGCGCATCACTTGCCAAGCCAAAGGATGGATTATTATCTTTATTATCTGCACCGGCAAGAAGAGCATTATTACAACACGGAGTTGAAAGTGAGCATATGCTTGTCAATTTTTCCAGAGAAGAAATATTAAGTTGGCATGGCATTGGTCTTTCTGCGATGGCGATATTAGACCTTCAAATAAAAAAGTTGAAATTGTCTTACAAAATTTCAAAGCTCTAAAATTATTTTTATCGAATTGCCTTGCTTATGCATATGAATAAATTACAATTCCTGTCAATACTTCTTCTTGCAACATTTTCCGGATTCGCACAATCTCCTTCCGCCCGGCCATTTACAATTGGCGTTACTGAAATCCTCCATTCTAATATTTTAAATGAGGATCGTATCATTAATATTTATCTTCCGGAAGGATATAGCAAAGATGACTCTATTAATTACCCTGTAATTTATTTACTGGATGGCGGTGCAGATGAAGATTTCATACATATAGCCGGACTTGTCCAATTCAACAATTTTCCATGGATAGCACGCGTCCCTAACTCAATTGTTGTTGGCATTGCCAATACCGACCGCAAACGCGATCTCACCTACCCTACCACCATAACTGAGGACAAACAACATTACCCAACAACAGGCGGCTCTGCTGCATTCATGTCATTCATTGAAAAGGAATTACAACCTTTCATCGAAACGAATTATTCCATCACCCATGACTACACACTCATAGGACAATCGCTAGGAGGTTTATTCGCGACAGAAGTGCTGTTCACAAAACCGCAATTGTTCAACAGGTATATCATAATAAGTCCGAGCTTGTGGTGGGATGATGCTTCATTGTTGAAACAACATCCTGTCATTCTCGACAGCACCTTTACTCAACAATTGGATATTTATATCGGTGTAGGAAAAGAAGGGCTTGCACCGTGTACTATTCCGCACGTAATGGAGGTTGATGCTAACTTATTATCGGAGATGATCACTTACGGATCAGCACCGCATGTATCAGTTCATTTTGATTACTTGCCGGAAGAGGATCATGCAACGGTGACGCACCAGGCAGTGTTTAATGCATTCAGAATATTATATCCGGAACCTAAGGAAGAATAAATGTTATTGCTCCCAGCGCACCTTGTCTTCTATTCCGCTGCGCACGCCTTCCGGTAATTCTATATCGTAATTGCCGATATAAATCATACCGAGCGCTTTATCATTCTCTCCTAAACCCATGTAGTTTTTCATAGCCTGATGATAGGTAATTCCACCGGTACTCCAATATGCACCTATGCCATTAGCCGTTGCTGTCAGCAGCATATTTTGCACAGCACAAGCTACAGCGGCAATCTCTTCTTCTATCGGCAATTTCTCAGTTTCCTGGCGCTTCATGCCAACCAAAATAATATGCGATGCCTTTAATGGTGTAGTTTTAAGTTTGTCATACTTATTAGCATTAAACGATTCCGCCGGGGTATGCAACTTATATTGCTCAGCCTGGTATTCGGCAAAACGCTTAAGCCCGTCTCCCGTGCAAACCACGAAACGCCAAGGCTCAGTGCGGGCATGCGTTGGCGCCCAGCGTGCATTTTCCAGCATCTCTAAAATGATGGACTCCGCGATAGGAGTAGTGTTATACTGTTCAGGTTTCACAGAACGGCGACTGCGAATGATAGTATTTAACGAGTTGTTGTGTTGCATCTTGTAACTTTGTGGTCTGATGTTGCGAAATTATTACATATACACCATAGGCCTGCTTTTCTCTGCTATAATATTCTCCTGCAAAGGAGAAAAATCCGGCGTTTCCGATGATAAGCAAGATCCCGATCAACCTACAGAGAAAAAAGTATACGACAGGTGGCTGATTGACTTGGAAATGGTGGAATCAGGATGCGAGCGTTTGGATTGTATTCGGTCTATCGACGAACCAAAATTTATACCTGTAGATAAAGTTAATTTTATCAGTGATGAAGACCTAGTGATTGGCGTGCGCATTGGCGATGAGATACATTGCTATCCGCACAATATTCTCAACTGGCACGAGATCGTAAATGATAATATAGAAGGAAAATATATCGCCGTGAATTATTGTCCGCTCACCGGCTCCGGTATGGCGTGGAATAGAAATATCAATGGCAAACTGACAACCTTTGGTGTATCCGGATTATTATACAATAGCAATGTAATGCCTTACGATCGCACCACGCGTTCTGCATGGAGTCAGATGAAACAGTTATGTGTGAACGGCGAGCTTGCCGATAAACATATCGAATCATTCCCGGTGATAGAAACCACCTGGTCAACGTGGAAAAAACTGTATCCCAACAGCAAAGTGGTATCAACCGAGACAGGTATGCAGCGCGACTATCTGGAATATCCCTATGGCGACTATCGTGAAAACAGAGACATTTATTTTGAGGTGGAATTAGAAAACGACACCTTACATCCAAAGGAAAGATTGTATGGAGTAATTCAAGGTGATAAAGCTAAATGCTATCGCTTTGATAATTTCAAAAACGGCATCAGGATTTTGGGAGATACCGTATTTGAAAAACCGATCATTGTAGTTGGCAGCGAGCGCGAAAACTTTATTATTGCATTTGAAAATCCGGAAAATCTAAGTTTCAAGCCTTATACCAAACAGATCCCTGCTGTTATACAAGATAATGCAGGCAACACCTATGATCTATTCGGCACTTGTATAGAAGGACCTAAAAAAGGCACATCATTAACAGCAATGAATGGATTTACGGCATACTGGTTTGCCTGGTATGCGTTTTATCCTGATGTGAAATTTGAATAAGGAAATTATTCGATGGTTCTGCCACCGGCTTCTTTAGTATTCACCGTTGTGTTGTTCACCTTTTCCATATTCACAGCCAGGTAAGCATAAATACTTTCAGGAGTACTTTTGAATTCTCTGCCGGCATAATCTACAATACCTACACGACCTTGCCATTCCTTAGCCATCAAGGTGTATTTTCCATTATAATCGTTGTTGGCACCAAAGCGCAGGAAACTGCCATCGGCATCAAAGCTCACCAGAAAAGTATCTCTGTCTTCAGCTTTAATTATAACACCGGGAGTTCCTGATTTAATGACAAATTGTTCTACTTTTTTTCCATCAACGATCTTAATATCGCCCCCTGTGATTTGTGTTTCACTGGCGGCTAACTCGCGGTACAAAGTAATATCGCCCGACAAATAAAACTGCACTTTTTTCAATTGCGTTTCGTCGAAATTTGTCTGCGACTGTGTTGTTGAGGTATATGGGCTAAGATATGCTGTGCATGAAGACAATGACAGTAAAACGGCTACTGCCGCGATGGTAACAATCTTATTCATCCGGTGGTGTTTGGCTGTTAAATTGCAAAATTTATGCCATTTCGGTCAAAATCAACCTTTTAGGGCTTTTATCACTGCTTCGGCAGCCTCTCTGCCTGTTTGAGCAGCGCCGTTCATGAAACCCTGAAACTCAAAGCTGCAGTGCTCTCCGGCGAAATACAATCGCCCTGCCGGCTCACGTTGTGCACCTTCAATAGTGGTGAACTGACCGGGAGCGAAACAAGTGTAACTGGCTTTTGTATAAGGGTGAGTTGGCCAGTGAAAGCGCGTCAACATATCAGGATTTGGGTCGCTAATGTGCGGATAAGCTTTCGATAATACATTCATGCACATGGCGGCAAAATCGGGCATTTTTGTGGTTTCCATTACTTTGCTTGCAGCGCCACCTGTGAATACGGTAAATCCGCCTGTTTCACCGGGTTGTAATTGTGTATGATCCCATGCGTTTTGCACTATCGAATCGCTGAACATAAATCCGGTATATCCTTGTTCCCGCCATACCCGCTTTTGAAACTGCATGAAAAATTTCGCATTCTGTCCGTATCCAAGCTCCTGAATTGCACGCCTTTTATTTGCTGTTATCGGATAAGTGATATCGACATTACGCAATATGGTAAACGGCAAGGTTAAAATAACATAATCAGCTTCAACGGTGCTGTGTTTCCCTCCGGTTTCGGAAAATTGAAGCAACACTTTATCGCCTTCATTTTTCTGCCCGATAGCAATCAGTTCCATGCCAAGTGAAATTTGGCCTTCCAGCAGATCTGTCAAACTTTCAGTTATGCTTTGATTACCTTCAGCAATTTTATATCGCTCGTCGCTAAATCCGGAATAGCGGAATCTATCCTTCATAGATGTATCGATCAACATTAAAAAATTGATTGCCGATTGTTGAGCGACATCAAGTCCGTATTCAGTGGTATATGCTACATCTATCAACTTATATAATGGCCCGGTTATACCTATATGCTGAAGATAAGCCTGCAGCGACATGTTATCTAATGCAATATCAGCATCGGTATGTGTGGTATATGAAATGTCGGCACTCAATGATGCAACATCCTGTTGAATTGCCGGAACAAAAGGTGCAAGCATATTCAATAAAGTTGCATCATCAACCGGTTGTCCTTCAATAAAAAATAAACTCTGTTTAAGTGAAGTTTCCGATTCAACTTGAGTATCAATCAATCCAAGATTAAAATCATCTGCCAGGCGCAAAATATCGGCATGCGTGCTATCAATAAATTCACCTCCAAGTTCTGTATGTGTTCCTTTTCCCATGAGATTTTTCATGGTGTAAATCCGGCCTCCTGTTCTTCCTGAGGCTTCGTAAATATTTGCTATTATTCCGGCATTGCGCAAAATATATGCGGCATATAAGCCAGCAATACCACCTCCAACAATCGCCACAACCGGTGCGCGTTTTCCCGTACAAGCTTCCAGAAATGCTGACCCGCTGATTGCAGTAATTGCGGCTGCTGTAGAGGTAGTGGTAATAAATTTTCTTCTGCTGAATTGTTGCTGCACCATCTCATGCGCTTCGCCCAAAGGAACACCATGTTTTTTACTGTACAAGGATGTTGCAAAAGCACGTTGTAGTGCCTTTATCAGGGGCGATCGCGAAGATGTTGCCATAAAATATGTAATTAATGAATTGAATTTAGATTGTATGTGGTCACCAGCTGCTACCACCGCCGCCGCCACCGGAGCTTCCACCACCAAAGCCGCCACCACCGCCACCGCCACCGAATCCGCCACCGGAGCCGCTGCTGCTGGAGTGTGTGAGTTTAGCAATGGTATATCGCTCCTTGCGTTCGTGCCCACATGCCTTGCAATTGTAGGTTTTTTCTCCTTGACCCGTACTGTCGTATGTAGGTGAAACGATAGTTTTATTTTTAGTCATCAGATAAGCCTTACTCTTACAATTCGGGCATTCTTTATACTTGCTGTAATAATTTTCAAATCGGAAAATATGAATTTCATTTGAGTTTGGTTTTCGCCAAACATCGTAATCTACTGAACGAATATTTTCTTCTGCAATTTGATATGTTTTCAAGAATTCATCGTCAGCTTTTTCATCTAATTTCACCATCAAGGTGCCATCATCAGCTAGCGGCGGAATGTTTCGCATTGCCTTCATGCGACTTTTATTGATAAGTGAATAAAAAATAAATGGAATTGGAAAAAATATATCCGCCATTATCCAACCATTGCTATGTGAGCGCGAGAGGAGATTATAGGTATCCTGTGGTAATTTATTTTCAGTATCTCTATGTATAAAATGATTTAATCGCAAACGTTTTTCCATCAACAAAATCATTAATAATCCATATGCTGCGAGAGCAAATTCAAACACACGTAAGTTTCCCGCCAATTCTTGCCAGGCATAGAATCCAAGAGGCAAAGCCATATTCAGCAAACCAAATTTCGCAGTGGCATATTTGCTGTTGTATTGACTTTTTACATAAGCCGGAGCTGATTTTTCGTGCTTCATACCACCGCGATAACCAATGATGGCAAACAAAAAATAAACTGCTGCAAATCCAATAAGCAGTCCATTACTAGTTGTGCGACGCCACCACGGGAAGTTGGCATCATTTTCAAGTGAACCGGCATAAATTTCATCATGATAAGCCGGATTAGTGAGTATCTGATAAATCTGCATCACACCCGAAAGCACTGCATTATCCATATCACCCTCCTTTGCATGAGGCACCATATATGTTTCCTGAATATGCTTACAAAGGATATCAGGCAATACCCCTTCGAGTCCATAGCCCGTTTCGAACTCCATGCGTCGTTGATCCATTACCAGCAATATCAGTAAGCCATTGTCGTTTTCGGACTGACCTATACCCCACTCGCGGAATAATTCGGTCTTAAAATCACCGGGCACTTCGCTGCCAATGGAATTTACAATGACAACGGCCACCTGAGCAGTAGTGGAATCTTCGAGTCTACGCAAAACAGTATTGATCTCCTCTTCTACAGTTGAACTCAGCACACCATCAGGATTACTTACGTATGATGTTGGCGGGAATGGCTTGGGGATCGACTCAAGGGTATAGGCAGTTTGCGCGCCGGCTAAAGCAAGCGACAAAACAAAAGAAACCAGTATCAGGGCTTTTTTCATCTGCCCTAAATATCGGAAATTTTTATTCCTGCGGAGGGGTCCTATCCACTTTTATGCGGGCATCCTGATTGGCAAGCAACCACAGGGTATGGAAAACCAGTCGCGCCCTTTCTGTCATCAAAGGGAAATCAATCTTTTCAATGTCGTCGGTAGGTTGATGATAATCGGCGTGAACGCCACTGAAATAGAAAATGCAAGGGATATTATTTTTTGCGAAATTATAATGATCGCTACGGAAGTAATATCTGTTTGGATCGGTAGTGGAATTGTATTTGTAATCGAGTTTGATATTGCTATAATTCTTTGCTGCTGCTTCGTTGATATTATGCAGCTCAGAACTAAGAAAATCGGAACCTATAATATATATATAATTCGGGTCGGCAAGGTGTGCATCATCAACGCGACCGATCATATCAATATTCAGGTCGGCTACGGTATATTCAAATTTTACCACAGGATTTTCGGCATAGGCTTTTGACCCCAAGAGTCCCTTCTCCTCCCCTGAGAAAGCAACAAACATTACCGAACGACGTGGACCCTCGCCTGCTTTTTTAGCTTCAGCAAGCGCTTCTGCAATTTCGAGCAATGCTACAGTTCCTGAGCCATCGTCATCTGCGCCATTAAATACAACAGAGTCGCGCATGCCAAGGTGATCGTAATGTGCCGAAACCACTATCACCTGATCTTTTAAATCGGTGCCCTGAACAAATGCAATTACATTATCAGCATAGATTTTATTCTCGAGCTTATTAATATTAAAAACCACTGTTTTATGGATGGCAAAATTTCTCGGCAATCCGGTATCATCAATTGATTGCAGCGATTTCTTCATGAGTTTAGTTCGCTTGCCGAGAAGGCTTTCAGCCATAGCGGGTGTGATGAAAAAATTATTGTTGTATTCCGGCTGTTTATATTCACTTTCAAGTTTCATGAGCGTGCCTTCGAGAAAACGTCGCCATGAAGGGTTATTTAAATATTCAGGTACTTTCGGTTCTATCACCAGTAAGCATTTCACTCCGTTACGCGTGGCGGCCTCAGCTTTTTTTCGCCAATCTTTAGACCAGGCAGTAACGCTATCTTTATTATTTACGCGTGAAATTCCATTTAATTTTGGTTCGCCATTTGCAACGATGACAATTTTATTTTTTACGTCTACCCCGCGATAATCGCTGTAAAGTGAATCATCAATGCCATAACCTAAAAAAATGATTTGATTATCAGAAATTGCCATTGAAGTATTTGCCGATGCATAACCAATAAAATCCTGCATCATGTTAAATACTGCTTTTTCTGTGCTGATGGTAGAAGCATTCCAACCGAATTCTATTAATGGATATTCCTGATAATAACCACCGATAGGGCGCAGTGGCGGTATGCCGATTTGCTGAAATTGTTTCGACAGATAATCTGCTGTTCTTGCGAGTCCGCGCGTGCCTGTTTCGCGACCTTCATAATAATCAGAGGCAATTACGGAAAGGTGCTGCTCGAGTTCTTCGGCAGTAATGGTGTTTGCATATTTTACACCGAGATCTTGCGATTGAGCAAAAGTTGAAGTAGCTGCGATAATACAAATTGCCGGCAGCAGTAAATGCAATTTCATCATTAGAAATCAGTCATTTTGGTAACGCGGTTGGCATGTCGGCCACCTTCAAATTGTGTGTGCAGAAAAACATCAACAAAGGCGATGGCATCTTCCAGAGTTACAAATCGGGCAGGAATACATATCACATTTGCATTATTATGTTGACGGGCGAGTGCCGCAATATCTGATTGCCAAACTAATGCTGCACGAATGCCAAGGTGTTTATTAGCAGTCATACAAACCCCATTTCCACTGCCACAAATCAACACTCCAAAAGAAGCAATACCTGTTTCAACTTCAGAAGCTACAGGATGCACATGATCCGGATAATCGACTGAATCGGCAGAATGCGTACCGAAGTCATGTACTTCATAACTTCTGCTTTCGAGATATTTTATGATACCCTCTTTATAAGGAAATCCGGCGTGATCGCATCCGATGGCTATGATGTTTGTAGACATTCTACAAAGATAGAACCTTTACCCAATCAGTCGGAAGGTGTAATAATGTTAAAAAGGACTAAAATGGCGTCAATTTCCTGCCAATTCGCGTTTGCGGCGGCGTTTTTCAACCACATTCACTACAACGATACTCACTTCATAGAGACCCCACAATGGTAGAGCCACCAGAAATAAGCTAAAAGCATCGCTTGAAGGGGTGATCACTGCGGCAAGAATAAGAGAAATTACGGCAGCATATTTTCTGTTCTTTGCAAGAAATTCTCTTCCGAGCAATCCCAGCTTCGCCAAAAAATAAGCAACCATTGGAATTTCGAATATTACACCTGTCCACAGTACCATACCGGTAAGAATACCAAGATAAGAATCGAATGTAAATTGATTTTGTATTTGATCGCTCAATGAAAATGTTGCGAGGAAATTAATAGAAAACGGAGCCATCAGAAAATAACCGAAGAGAGCACCCACATAAAACAGCAGTGTTGCAATAATTATTATTCCTCCAAGGTTGGAAACTTCTTTATCGTGCAAGGCAGGGCGAACGAAACGCCAGATCTCCCATAAAATGTATGGCACGGCAAATATGATTCCTGCCATAAATGCAATTTTTATATAAAACAGGAATCCCGAGGTCATGTTGAGATAAAACAAATCATAATCGAGATTATCTACGCAAATACCGTCGATATTCCATCTTTCACCGATATTACAAAATATGCGGTAAGTGATAAAATCAGGGCTCTTAGGAGCGAGAATGATTTTATCGAAAATAAATTGCGGGTAGATCAGAAATGCAATTGAAAACAAAAAGATCACCACAGCTATCCGGACGATATGCCAACGCAGTGCTTCGAGATGCTCCATGAATGACATCTCATCCGGATTCTTCTTTATCGCAGCCATACTAAATAAAAACCCGAATTATTTACTGTTAATAAGATCATAGAGGGCATCCAGGTTCGGGCTGAGGATGATCTCTGTGCGGCGATTGCGCGCCTTACCTTCGGTTGTGGTGTTATCGGCAATAGGGAAAAATTCACCGCGACCTTCAGCGATCACGCGTTTAGCGTCGACACCATTTTCCTGAGTCAGAATTTTTACGATACTTGTTGCACGCAATACACTAAGATCCCAGTTGTCCTTTGGAAAATTATTGCTTTTTAGCGGTACATTATCGGTATGACCTTCAATCTCAACTCTGATATCGGGATTTGCCTTCAACACATCAGCAAGTTTTTTCAAAGCATCTTTCCCTTTGGGATCCACAACGGTACTTCCTGATGCGAATAATAATTTCTCGCTGAGTGATACATACACTTTTCCATTTTTGCGCTCAACGGTAAGATCACTTGCACTGAATCCTGAAAGGGCCTTATCGATTGTATTTTTAAGATCAGTAACTGTTTGTTCCTGTTTATTTAGAATAGATTCAAGTTCCTCTACACGCTTGCTGCGCGCTTCAAGATCTGCAGTCAATGCATCAATACTTTTTTGCTGATCTGAAAGCGTCATCGCCTTAGCATTCAATTCTTTTTCTTTAGCTATCAGTTCATCAGACTTTTTCTGAAGGTCTTCACGCAATTGCTGATTTTCGTTTGCAGATAATGCCAACAATTGGTTAATGCGATTGTTGAGCACATCTTCAATTTCACGCAATTGCTCATTCGCCTTCACCATAGCATCATAGCGATTGTGTATATCTATGGAATCTTTGCGCATCAGATTAATAGATGCATACACCTCATCAAGTTGCTGGGAAAGTTCATCGACTTCTTTTGTTTTCATACGCAATTGACTGTGCAACACTGCTGTGTCCTGCATGCAGGCATCGCGAGCGGTAATGGCATCCTGATATTGACGCTGCGGCACACAAGCCGAAAAAGCCAATGCTGATAATGCTATAATGCTGAGTTTTTTCATATTCTTCATGTTTAACTGGGCGAAATAAACGGTTTTTTATTATTGTATCGTATTCGTTATCAACGGCGTTTGAGCATACCGAGCAATCCACGCTCCAATACGTTAATCACCGTACGGGTGATCTGATGCTGTGTGGTCTTGTCGATCAATGGTTTTTCTTTGGTCTTTTTCACTTTGCGCTCGCGTTCTTCGAGTTTCTGTTTGGCTTCTTCCTCCTTCAATTGCTTTTCCCGCTCAGCCGCTTGTTCACTTGCGGCCAGTTTTTTATTTAATATTTCATAGGCACTCTCTCTGTCGACAGATTCATTATATTTTTTTGTTAACGATGAAATATTATTCAACTGCTGCATTTCTTCTGCTGAAAGAACATCCATACGCGACTGAGGTGCCACCAGCAAGGTATGTGCTAAAGGAGCGGGTGCACCTTTTTCGTTGAGTGCCGTAATGATGGCTTCACCGATACCGAGATTTGTAAGGAGATCTTCTGTTTGATAAAAATCGGTAATAGGATAATTTTCTGCTGTCAGTTTGATTGCTTTTCTATCATTTGCCGTAAATGCGCGCAAGGCATGTTGCACCTTCAAACCCAGTTGCGACAATACTTCTGCGGGGATATCGGTTGGCAATTGGGTGCAGAAGAAAATACCTACCCCTTTTGAGCGAATTAATTTTACAATAGTTTGAATCTGCTCCAATAAGCTTTTGCTTGCTTCCTTAAAAATAAGATGTGCCTCATCTATGATGATCACCAGTTTCGGATCTTCTTTATCGCCAATTTCGGGGAATGTATTATATACCTCAGCCAGCAAACACAACATAAATGTTGAGAATAACTTCGGCTTACTTTGAATATCTGTGAGTCGCAAGATGTTTACGTATGCCTGACCTCTATCATTCATGCGACAGAGATCTTCCACATCAAAACTTTTTTCTCCGAAGAAAAGATCAGCACCTTGTTCTTCGATCTCTATCACTTTTCGCAAAATGGTGCCGGCGCTTGATGTGCTGATGGTTCCGTAATCTGCGGAGATATCTTTTTTCCCTTCGGAAGTAAGGTAATTGAGTGTTTTACGGAAATCTTTCAGATCCAGGAGTGGAATTTTGTTATCATCGCAATATTTGAATACCAGCGATACAACGCCTTCCTGAATATCATTGAGTTCAAGGATCTTAGAAAACAATACAGGACCAAATTCCGAAACTGTAGCACGAAGTCGAACACCATTTTCATTGCTGATGCTCATCAATTCAACAGGATATCCTTTTGCCTGCCAGCTTTTTCCAATTTGCTGCATGCGTTCATCAATTTTCGGATTTCCTGTTCCGGGCATAGCAATTCCACTCACATCGCCTTTGATATCCATGATGAGCACACCAACACCATTATCACTTAATTGCTCTACTATGCCTTGCAGTGTTTTTGTTTTTCCGGTTCCGGTAGCGCCTGCCACCAGTCCATGGCGATTCATCATCCTCAATGGCACTTTTACATGGGTTTGAGGCATAGGCTGGCGGTCGAGAATAGCAGTTCCTAAGACAATTGAAGTCCCTTGGAAGTTATACCCTTCTTGAATTACCTGCTTGAACTGTTCGTTGCGGTCCACAAAAAATGATTTAATTTGTGGCAAAGATACACGTTATCTATCGTGGATTACTGATATGGCCAACAAAGCAAAAACAGCCTTTTTTTGTCGAAACTGCGGGTTTGAATCTTCCAAATGGCTGGGAAAATGCCCTTCCTGCAACGAATGGAACACTTTTACCGAGGAGGTGATAGAACGCCCCAAGGATGCGGCTTCGTGGAAGGATAGCAAGCCTGAAAAACGCATTTCCGGACCGGTGCAATTGTCGGAGATCACCGCAAGCGATACCGGAAGGCTGGTAACCGGCGATCTGGAGCTCAACAGAACATTGGGAGGCGGTATAGTGGCAGGAAGCCTGGTACTGATTGGTGGTGAACCCGGTATTGGAAAATCAACATTACTTCTTCAATTGGCACTCGAACTGAAGCAAATCAAGGTTTTGTATGTTTCAGGAGAGGAAAGCGAGCAACAAATAAAAATGCGTGCCGACAGGTTGAAGGGCAATAATCAGGGATTATATATTTCTACGGAAGTTGCCATCAGCAAATTGTTTATGCAAATAAAACAATTGCAACCTGAAATGGTGGTTATCGATTCTATTCAAACATTGGTAAGTGATTTTGTTGATGCCACTGCGGGGAGTATCGCACAGATAAAAGAATGTGCCGGTCAATTACAACGATTCGCCAAAGAAACAAATGTGCCGGTATTTATTATCGGTCATATTAATAAAGAAGGTTATATCGCCGGTCCGAAAATTCTGGAACATATGGTGGATACGGTATTGCAATTTGAGGGTGACAGGAATTACACTCATCGCATTTTGCGCACCATAAAAAATCGTTTTGGTTCTACCAGTGAGATCGGCATTTATAAAATGGAAGGTGATGGATTACAACAAGTAAATAATCCCAGTGAATTATTAATCACTGAAAAAGAAGAACCTTTGAGCGGTGTTGCCGTTGCTGCTACAATGGAGGGTATGCGCCCTATGCTTATTGAAGTACAAGCATTAGTGAGTCCGGCAGTATATGGTAATCCGCAACGCACAGCTACAGGATTTGATTTACGCAGGTTGAATATGTTGCTTGCAGTGTTAGAAAAACGCGGTGGCTTTGCCTATGGGAATAAAGATGTGTTTTTGAATATTGCCGGTGGCTTGCGTGTTGAAGATCCCGCTATTGATCTGAGTATTGCATGTGCATTGTTAAGTTCACTGACTGATATGGCATTACCACTGAATATGTGTTTTGCTGCGGAGATAGGCTTAAGCGGCGAGTTACGCGGAGTAGCAAGAATTGAGCAACGCATAACGGAAGCAGAAAAATTAGGTTTTGATCGCATTTACATTGCCAAGCACAACATGAAATCGCTCAAGCAAAATAAATACAATATTGAATTAAGGGCAGCAGGAAAATTGGAAGAAGTATACGGTCAGTTATTTGTGTGATGAATTTTTTCCACATTACTCTTATTTGAACCGGCGGATATTTCATGGCCATAAATTCGCATAAGCGTTTATAAGCGCGTTAATCGACATTTTGTTGATTTTACTCCTACACTTCCATTTCGATAGTGACTAAATTATCGAAATGTTTCCCTTATTACTGTTAAATGAATTGTCGGATATGTTTTATCCGCGCTTATGTACGGCATGCAAAGAGCCATTGCTGGCACATGAACATATTATATGTTTGCGCTGTCGGATTGAATTACCGCGCACCGATCATGGCTTATTTCATGACAATCCGGTTGCTGTAAAATTCTGGGGAAAGGTGCCGATAGAGGAAGCAGCGGCGATGTTACATTTTCACAAAGGATCACGGGTGCAGTCGCTCATGCATGCACTGAAATATAAAAATCGAACAGATGTAGGGATTACGCTGGGTAATATGTTAGGATATTATTGCAAACAATATCATTTGTTTAAACAGATTACAGCGATAACAGCAGTGCCTTTGCATAAAGAAAGATTGGCAGTTCGCGGATACAATCAAAGTGCTGTAATTGGCGAAGGTCTGGCTGAGGTATTGCAAGTTCCATTTAAAGGTGAATGGCTAGAGCGCATCACACCTACTGCTACGCAAACTAAAAAATCTCGATTGGCGCGTTGGGATAATGTGAAAGATGTATTTCGTGTAACTGATCCCGATGGAATTGCGTATCAGCATATTTTGCTCATTGATGATGTAATTACAACCGGGTCAACTTTGGAGGCATGCGCCTTAAAACTCATACAATCTGTAGGGGTGAAGGTGAGTATAGCCGCGATTGCCTTTGCTGATCGCTGAGGCCTGGACTTGATATACTTGGGCAAAAAGCAGCTGGTTTTGGAAACAGGCCTGATTCCCAGAACAATCGAAAACAGGCCTAAAACTCAATATTTACAGGCCTTTTGCAGGATTTTGACCCTAAAATGCAAAAAAATATGTTAAAATGTTTGCGCAACTGTTTGGTTGCTTATATATTTGCAACCAATTAGTTGCGCTTAGAGTTTTAGTATTCGCTATTACAAATTCAAAGCCCGGATATTTGACACGCACAATAAAATTTTAACAACCCACGCATGAGTGAAAAAGACAATTGGATCGCCATCTTTATAAAAATATGGGAATCGAGATTCGATCAGTTAGACGTGATATTGCATAAACTCAAAAATAAAAGACAATGAACAAAACTATTCTATTCGACTTCAATGTCGACAAAGAGGCACGCACGATACGTGTCGACCGATCATTTGATGCGCCGCGAGATCTTGTATGGGCGGCATGGACAGAATCAGATATTTTAGATCAATGGTGGGCACCGAAGCCATATCGAAATGTAACACTGAGCATGAATTTTGTTGAAGGCGGTCGCTGGCATTATTATATGATCTCGCCAAAAGATGAAAAACATTATTGCTTATTTGATTACCATCGCATTATACCCGAAACGATGTATGCCGGCATGGATGCTTTTTGCGATATTGACGGAAATATTTCGGAGAGTATGCCGCGCATGCAATGGGAAAATAGTTTCGAAAAACAGGGAGATACCACAGTGGTGCATGTGCTCATCAACTTTAATAAAATTGAGGACCTTGAAGCGGTGATCAGTATGGGCTTTAAGGAAGGATTTAGCATGGGAATGGAAAATCTGGACGCCTATATCGCTTCTCAATTTTATCTTCGGAAATCAAAAAAAACAAGTAATGCCGCACGTGTATGCACTTATTTAAATTTTCCCGGCAATACTGAAGATGCTATGCTCTTTTATAAAGGGATTTTTAAAACAGAATTTGTACAAGGCATACAACGATTTGGCGATGTCCCTTCCGACGCGGGTGCTCCACCTGTTCCGGATGCATTGAAACAAATGGTATTGCATGTAGAACTTCCACTTATAGGTGGTCATATCCTTATGGCAACCGATGCACCTCAAGAAATGGGATTTGAAGTGAAGGTCGGAAACAACATGCACATCAGCCTTGAACCCGATTCCAAAGATGAAACAACGCGCATTTTCAATGCACTTGCAGAAGGCGGAAATATAACAATGGAATTACAAGATATGTTCTGGGGTGCCTATTATGGTAGTTGCACAGATAAATATGGCATTAACTGGATGTTGAATTTTCAGCAACATTGATATAGTCAAACCACAATCTAGAACCGGAGTGAGCCTTTCGCTCCGGTTTTTTTATTAAAAAAACTCGGTCTTATAAGGATAGCGTATCTGATATTGTTCTTTAACCATATCAGTCAGCATAGACCTTAGCAATTCGATATTTGTTCTGTTGATGGCTGAAATAAAAACACATTGAGCATTTAAACGCTGCATCCACGTGTTTTCCAGTTCACTTAGGATATCGCGCTTTACATCAGGCGTGAGATACTTATCAAAATACCGCTCCTCGTAAGCATCCATTTTATTAAAAATAAGAATGGTAGGTTTATCAATAGCCTCTAATTCCTTCAGCGTTTCATTCACCACATGAATATGTTCTTCAAATGCCGGATGCGACACATCAACTACATGCAGAAGAATATCACTTTCACGCACTTCATCCAATGTGGATTTAAAGCTTTCGATCAGGTGATGGGGCAATTTTCTAATAAATCCAACGGTATCACTCAACAAAAATGGTGTACGATCCAACACTACTTTGCGCACAGTGGTATCAAGTGTTGCAAATAATTTATTTTCGGCAAATACTTCACTTTTACTAAGTAAATTCATCAAAGTGCTTTTCCCTACGTTAGTATATCCAACCAATGCAACACGAATTAATTCGCCGCGGTTTTTGCGTTGCGTTTCATTTTGCAAGCCAATTTTTTCGAGTTGTTGTTTCAACAAAGCAATGCGTTGCTGAGCCACCCTGCGGTCGGTTTCAATTTCTTTTTCCCCGGCTCCGCGCATACCAATACCACCTTTGATCCTGTCGAGGTGACCCCACAAGCCTTTCAATCGCGGAAGCATATACTGGGTTTGTGCTAATTCAACCTGCGTTTTCGCCTGCACTGTTTGGGCTCTTGTAGCGAAAATATCAAGAATGAGCATCGACCTGTCGAGTACTTTTACTTTTAAAGTTTCCTCAATATTTCTTAATTGCGAAGGCGAAATTTCATCATCAAAAATGACGATATCTATCTCATTTGCCACTACATAATCCATTATTTCAAACAACTTGCCTTTGCCCACATACGACTTTGTATCAGGATGCGGGAGCTTCTGATAAAATTTCGCTTTGGTGACTGCTCCGGCAGTTTCTGCTAAAAATTCCAGCTCATCCAGAAATTCATTTAATTGCTCAAGCGTCTGGTCTTTGGTAACCAGTCCGACGAGGATACATGTTTCCGTTTCGTTAGGTTTGATGGTAGGTTTATGCGCCATATTGATTTATTGCCGTTGGCGATGGTAGTAAAACCACCTATATTTGCCTGAAGACGGCGTTTCTACCACAAAGGTAATTCTTTGCAACCGAACGCCGCTAAACTACAAATCGCTGCATGCAGATCAATTTCCTTCGACATAATGAGATCGACCGAAAAAATTGGGATCGCTGCATCGACAATAGCCTCAATGCTTTGCCTTACGCTTATAGTTGGTATCTGGACATAGTGAGCAATGGACAATGGGATGCAATAATAATTGATGATTATGCCGCTGTATTTCCTATACCCTTTAAAAACAGATTAATATACAAGCAGGTTTACCAACCATTTTTTACGCAGCAACTTGGTTTATTTTATACAGATAAATTATACCATACAAAATTGCCGGATGTATTGAAAGCTCTACCTGCATCCTATCGAAAAATACACTTGCATCTAAATATAGAAAATGATTTGGGTGAAGTATTTTCTGCTGTTGAAAAACGTGTTACACATCACATAGACTTAAACAAATCCTATCAATCCATAGCTTCTGATTATAACGAGCAAATTCGACGCAATCTAAAGAAATCATTGACACATCATTTACAAGTTGAAACTTCTTCAGATGTCAATATTCTTATTTCTTTGCGTGAAATGTTTCTTCAAGAAGCGTTAAAGGGAAAACAAAGTGCTGCAGATACAGACCGATTAAAAAAACTTATCCAAGCAATACTCGACAATAAAAAGGGTGAAATAAAATTCGTTCGCGGCGCTGAAAATGACATCCAGGCTGCTGTCTGTTTACTTCAAAGTAACGGCTACATCATTTATCTGTCGAGTGTTTCAAGCGATGTCGGCAAGGCCAATCACGCCATGACATTTTTGATTGACGATATGCTCAAATCCAATGCCAATACACAGCAGACCTTCGATTTCGAGGGCTCTATGATACCGGGAATTGCCCGATATTTCAAAGGATTCGGAGGCAAAGAAAAATGGTTTAGCGTTATTCAAAAATAACGTCAGACAGCATCAATATGCGTACAATGGAAACTGCGAAGCGAAAGCATTTACTTCGTTTCTAACGGCAGTTTTCACAGCATCATCATCAGGTGCCATGATTAATCTGTCGATCCACTCAACAATACGCACCATATCATTTTCTTTCATGCCACGAGTAGTAACAGCGGGAGTTCCGATACGTATACCTGAAGTAACAAATGGCGATTTATCGTCAAACGGCACCATGTTTTTATTCACGGTGATATGAGCATCTACCAATAATCCTTCTGCTTTTTTTCCGGAGATATTTTTATTGCGGAGGTCAATAAGCATCAGATGATTATCTGTACCACCGCTGATAATTTTATATCCTTTGCTAACAAATGCATTCGCCATAGCTTGTGCATTAGCGATCACTTGTTTGCAATAGGCAACATATCCTTCATCAAGGTCTTCACCAAATGCCACTGCTTTTGCAGCAATAACATGTTCCAGCGGTCCGCCTTGTGTGCCGGGGAAAACAGCGCTATCAATCACGGCACTCATCATTTTCACTTCTCCTTTGGGAGTAGTTTGTCCCCAAGGGTTAGGAAAATCCTTTCCTATCATGATCATACCTCCACGTGGGCCACGCAATGTTTTATGCGTTGTAGTTGTAACGATATGACAATGAGGCATAGGGTCGTTGAGCAATTTTGCTGCAATTAATCCTGCAGGGTGAGAAATATCTGCCAATAAAATTGCACCCACTTTATCGGCAATAGCGCGGAAGCGGGCATAATCCCAATCACGGGCATAGGCACTAGCGCCGCAGATGATCAGTTTTGGTTTTTCGGCGATTGCTGTTGCTTCCACTTTATCCATATCGATGCGACCCGTTTCTTCCTCTACCGAATAAAATAC
>JAIBBA010000132.1 GCA_019694895.1 Chitinophagales bacterium | reverse complement strand
TCACGATCTACTACCGCCTATCGGCGAGGCAAGCCCGCCAAATGCGAGGCAAGCTCACTATTCTACCGCCAACTTGCGCATCATTTCGAATACATTCAATGCGTTGATGCTAAGCTGGAACGACATTTTTTCTCCATAGGAGGCATCATCGGCAAACTGATCAGCAAGATCGCTGCTCATGACAAATGGAAGATATAGACTGAAGATATCTAGAGGCAGTCCTATCTTCAAACCGGCATCATACTGAAATCCTGAGATACCTGTCACACTTTCTCTCAACCCGAAATAACCTGCATCTGCAAATAATGATACCAGAGGTACTTTAGGAATTGTCAATTCAAAATTCGCTGCACCCATATAACTCCTGGATGTGAATGCGTAATTATATACAGGCACTTTAAAGAATCCATCAGTAGCTGTCATTTGCGTGCTAAGGAAACCAGACGATTCATTTCTACCTAGAAAAACATTATCATACGTTGCATCATAATATCCGTTATTTCCTGCTAAAGTGAATGACTGGTTCTCATCACCACCATCTTGTAAAAATGCTCCTCCGAATAAACGAACATTCATACCTTTTTTCATTCCGGGATAGTGAATGGTAGTGTGATATGTTGCAGAAAGCTTAGTAAAGCCCTCCCCTGCCGTTAACAATGCGTCAACTTTTTGCGGGAAAAATGTTCTGTCGTAAGCTAAGTGGTATCCTAATTCATATTCCATTCGCGAAGCAGATGCAGTTCCTGTAATATCGCCGTTGATATCATATAAAAAGTATAAGTCATCTTCCTGAATAAATATTGACCTGGCACTTAAGCGTTGTGTGAGTTTTGATCGCATGGATTTAGGATGCAGATCTGCCTCTATTTTGCTTTCCAATTTTAAATATTGAGGCTTGTATTGCGCCTGGTCAAACAAGGCATTGATATAAAATTCATCATAGGTATATCGCGCTGCACTTTCAGAAATGCGAATCCTATCGAACAAACCGTTATCCGGATAAAAATTCAATCCAACGCTCCCCTGACCTACAGGCTCACCGGAATAAATGCTATACATAGGCGCCAGCACATATTCTATTTTAGGCGTTGGCATGGTACTGTTCCATATTCCCAAGCCTAGCATCCATCTATCATGATCGTTCCACCCTACTAATGGCATTACACTTATTGTGGTGCGATTCGGATTGTCGGCACCGAATCCAAACAGCCTTACCTGCAAAGGTTCCACTCGTTTAAACAAGCCCGATGTTTTTATGGTATTATTTTCACGTTCCGTTTCAGGCATTTTCTTTCTTGCATCTATGCGCAATGCAGTAACATGCATATTTTCATTGTAATTCAAATATACCGTCTGACTACCTGTGAATCCGCGAAACCAATCGGTGCGGATAATTGAATCTCCCGACATCAAAGCAATCGTAAATGCCGCAGGAATATCACTGTTGTTTTTCACGGTTACAGCCATCGCTGTTTTGCTCTTTAATAAGTGCTTGATACTGTAATCCGGCCCGCGATCACTCTGCAACAATTGCTGGAAAAACCATCCTAACGAATCACCGGTTTCAGATTCAAACACGGCTTGCATATCTTCAGGATATACGTGTTTAAATTGATACTGGCGATAGTATTTGCGCATGATCTGATCATATTTATCCGTGCCAAGTACATCTTCCAAATAACGGAAATCATAACCGGTTTGCATATACATTACCAAACCATAATTCGCACTTGTATAATATTTCGAATGCAAATCAACCGGTTGATAACGATTTTGTTTTTGAGTAGTCTGGTTAATATGCCATAATGTTTCATTTATATCTGATGTATCAACATTTAATGCCGCTAATGCAAAATTTGGTATCCCAAGCTGATTTGCAGGCTCATAATAGGTAGCCATATATCGGTTCTCATAAAATGTATTCATCCCTTCATCCATCCAACCATGCTCACGCTCATTGCTTCCAAGAATTCCATAAAACCAATTATGCCCAACCTCATGCGTAATTACATTATCCAGCATTTTCGCATCAAATTTTCCTGTGATAACAGTAATGGTTGGATATTCCATTCCACCGGCACCTTCAACTTCCAGCGAGCCATCAACTGCCTGCGCAACATTCCATGGATATTCACCCACATTGTCAGAATAAAATGCTACTGCTCTATCAACATACTCTGCAGCCTTCAACCATTCTTGTCCATGCTCATCATTAAAATATGCATAAGTGGTTACCACTCGCTCCGACTCCGGAAGCGTAACACTGCTTTTCATTACATTAAATCGCTTGTCGGCAAACCATGCAAAATCATGCGCATCTTTCAACATGTATTCCAATGTTTTGGTTGTTGGTGAAGAAGGCGGAAAACTCAAATCTTTAGTTTCAAATGTTTTTGTAGCCGTTACCGCAGCGATACTATCTAAAAATGTCACTTCACTTGCAGTCAGTAAATCACCACTCGCGCCAACAACATAATTTTTTGGAACAGTAATAAATACGTGGAAATTTCCGAATTCACTGTAAAATTCTCCCTGGTCAAGATATGGAATGGCATGCCAGCCCTTGCGATCGTATACTGCCGGTTTCGGATACCATTGTGTGATCAAATATTGCTGTTCATCATGACCCATGCGCGAAAAACAATTCGGCACCTTAACACGAAATGGCGTTTTGATATTAATGGTTTGTCCCGGCGATAATGGTTTATTCAAAGTAATTTTTGCAATATCCGGCGTCTCTTCATCATAGGTAAGTGTAACTTCTTCACCATTGACTTTAAAGTTGAGATTATCTATGAAGCCACGTTCAGACTCATCGGCGAAGTGAAATTTCACATCCCCCGACTCTAGCTTTTGTTTAGCAAATGCCGTGCTGTTGTCCTTATACGCATTTGGCCAAAGGTGTATCCAAATCTCGTTTAATACATCGGGTGAATTATTCGTATACCGCATAGCGATGCTGCCATTTAGCATATGATTTACATCGTCGAGCACTACATTGATCTCGTAATCCACATGCTGCTGCCAATAACTTGCTTGCTGAGCATATACAGATTGTTGTAACTTGAGCGTCAATAGTAAAGAGAGAATCAGGGAGAGTTTTTTCATCCTTGTAGAATTTTTGTAAAGATAAGGTTCAGTTTTCTGCTTCCTAAATGAGGCAAAAGCCCAAAATGTTACAAAACACCTCTTTTTTCGCGTTCAGGAAACTATTCAGGTCATTTGTAAATTTGCAATAATATGATGGACCATGATTTTAACGAACAAGACCCTACGGCCATTGCAGAGTTGATCGAACAGTTCGAAAGGTACCTCAAAGACAATGAATACGCCTATTTCGACGAGGAGAGCCTGGAGCTGATCCTCGAATACTATGAAATGCGCAACCTCAACGAGCGCGCCGAGGCTGTGATTGCCTTCGCTTTGGAACAAAATCCTTTTTCCTCCGACTTTCTGGTCCGCAAGGCGGAGTACCTCCTCAACAGAAAACGCTATCAGGAAGCCATGGATACCCTCGACAAAGCCATGCTCTTCGATAGTCGCGAGATCGATATCTACCTTTTGAGATCGGATATCTATGCCGAACAAAATAAACTTACAGAGGCAGAAGCTATCCTGCTGGAAGCCCTTGAAATAGCCGATGAAGAGGATAAAGACGCCGTATATGCCGAACTTAGCGATATCTACGAGATTCAAGAGCAGTTCGATAAGGCATTCGACTGTCTGGCAAAAGCATTGTCCCTGAACCCGTCCTCTGAAGAAGCACTCTATAAACTGGCCCATATCGTAGATATGACCGACAGGTATGATGATTCTGTTTCGATACATACAGGTATCATCGACAAAGACCCATACGCCTGGCTGGCATGGTATAACCTTGGTAGAGCCTATATCGGACTGGGACTTTACGAGAAGGCTATGGAGGCTTTTGAATATGTAATGGCCATAGACGAGCATTTCGACCTTGTTTACCGCGATGCCGCTGACCTGTATTATCGCATGGAAGCCTTTGAAAAAGCAATTTCTATGTTTGAGATTGCGCATGAAAAGTCCGGAGGATACGAAGATTACAGCTTCCGAATAGGCTTATGCCACGAGCGCTTGAACAATTTCAAGTCGGCCCGCTTCCAATACCGCAAGGCCACGCGCCAGGATCCTTTCATGCACGAGGCTTTCTTCCGTATTGGAGAAACCTATCGCCTAGAAGAACGCTTGGAACCCGCCCTGGTGAACTACAAAAAGGCACTTCAGGTTGACGATACCAATGAAGATTACATCTGCACCATCATCAGCATATACAAAATGCTTGATAGAGAGGATGATGTGCTTGAACATCTTCGTATCCTGGTGAATGTTCGTGCTGATATCCTCAGTTACTGGCTCGATTTTCTAATTTATCTGTTCGATATAGGTCAATTCGAAAAAACCATTGAAATAGCTGATGAAGCCATACGAAGAAGCGGTCATTTCGCCGAATACTACTATATCCAGGCTGCAGCACTATCGGCGCTTGGCGATGGAAAGAGCGCATTGGTTCTGTTAGAACATGCACTTACCATTGACTATGGACGTCATACCATACTATATGAGTTGAATCGCGAGATTGCCCTTCTACCTGCCTTCCAGCAAGTGATCCTGCAGTTCGCACCACGCTCTTGATCAGTAAGATATGCTGTCTATTGCGTATTTTTGCAGCTGTAACCAATAGTTCTAAGTACATGAATTTTAATTTAACCCGACTTCCGGAACGCACATCGAAACCGAGGAAGGAAGGCTTGTGCATGGTAATGGACAAAGGCCTTAGCGTAAGAGAAGCGGAAGACCTCCTTTCAGTTTCTGAACCTTATATCGATTTAATAAAATTGGGATTTGGCACCGCCTTCGTAACTCCCAATATCGAAAATAAAATTGCCGTTTATAAAAATGCAGGCATTCCGACTTATTTCGGTGGTACATTGTTTGAAGCATTTTTAGTGCGCGGACAATTTGAAGATTATCTGCGTCTGCTCGAAAAATATAAAATGTCGTACGCAGAAGTAAGCGACGGTTCAATAGAATTGAATCACGATGAAAAATGCGGCTACATCAACAGGCTTTCTAAACACGTTACCGTATTAAGTGAGGTAGGATCAAAAGATGAAAATAAAATGATCGCACCTTACAAATGGATCGAGTTAATGAAGAAAGAAATCGAAGCAGGAAGCTATAAAGTAATTGCAGAAGCACGCGAAAGTGGAACCGTTGGAATTTATCATTCTAAAGGTGAAGTGCGCAGCGATTTGATTGATGAAATTCTTACACAAGTTCCGCAAGATCAGATTATTTGGGAAGCACCTTTAAAAGGACAACAAGTGTACTTCATTAAACTGCTCGGCGCCAACGTAAATCTTGGAAATATTCCACCTAACGAAGTTATTCCTCTTGAGACATTGCGTCTTGGACTTCGCGGTGATACCTTCCACCATTTCCTGACGTAATCTATCCTGAATGGAATTTCTGCACACGTTTATCGATACTTTCCTGCACCTTGATCAATACCTGGAAAGCTGGATCGATACCTACCAAAACTGGATATATGTTATCCTGTTTGCTATCATTTTTATTGAAACAGGTATTGTAATCTGGCCCTGGTTGCCGGGTGATTCATTACTTTTTGCAGCAGGTGCATTTTGTGCAATCGGATCGCTGAATATTTTCATCATCATACCATTGCTATTTGTTGCCGCAGTACTTGGCGATACCAGCAATTATTTCATAGGAAAATATTTTGGTGAAAGAGCCATGCGTGTAAAATGGCGCGGTAAGCCGATTCTGAAACCGGAACACCTCGCAAAAACCCACGCTTTCTATGAAAAATATGGCGCTAAAACTATCGTGCTCGCTCGCTTTGTTCCCATTGTGCGCACTATCGCTCCATTTGTTGCAGGTATGGGAACCATGACCTATAAGACATTCTTTTCATACAACATTATCGGCGCAATACTTTGGATTCCTTCTATCACAGTATTAGGATATATTTTTGGACAAAACGAATTCGTGAAACACAACTTTGAGATAGTAGTTTTAGCCATTATCTTCATTTCTGTGTTGCCAATATTTTATGAGCTGTTCAAAGCGCGATTTAAAAGGTCGAAAAATAATTAATCATTTGACCTATGAAACACTTCGGGCTGATCGGATTTCCTTTATCTCATTCTTTTTCTGAAACATATTTCAGAGAGAAATTTTCACGGGAAGAAATAGAGGATTGCATATACGAATTATTTCCACTCGAAAATATTGAAGATGTGCGTTTACTGTTTGAAGTAAACAAAGATTTGGTGGGATTGAATGTCACTATTCCATACAAAGAAAGTGTTATTGAATATCTCGATGATCTTGATCCCGTTGCTCAAAAAATCGGTGCAGTTAATTGTATTCATATCGATGAAATTCAACGCACCGGATACAATACCGACTGGATGGGATTTCGAGATGCAATAAAACCTTTCCTGAACAAACCTCATCAACATGCTTTGGTTTTGGGAACAGGTGGTGCATCTAAAGCTGTTGTTTATGCCCTCCGTGAATTAGGATTGCATGTTACACTCGTTTCCCGCTCTTCGGGGAATAAAAAAATTGCTTATGGCGATATAACTTCTGATATTATCGCACATCATACGGTGATTGTAAATTGCACACCACTTGGCATGTACCCAAATACAAACGAGTGCCCTGATATTCCTTACGATTTAATCACTGATCAACACTTGCTGTTTGATTTGATTTATAATCCCGGGGAAACATTATTTCTTCAAAAAGGAAAAGCTAAAGGTGCAACCATCAGCAACGGACTTGAAATGTTGCGACTGCAAGCAGAATACGCCTGGGAAATATGGAATCAGCAAAGTGAAGAATCGGAAGCCGAAATGTAATTGGCACGAATCAACATAATGGAAATTGCTTTCCATCGCCCAATAATTGAAAGGAAAATCTGCTTAAATTTTATTTGTTATCCTGATTGAAATAACATTTGATCGTATTCACCTTACGCTGAAATTCCATGTGGTAGGTGAATGTGAGCATGCCTCCAAAAATGTATGAGTCATTATTGGTAGGATCGCCGCGACCGTATTCGGGTTGAGTCCACTCAGGAATTGTATGATCGGATGGATCTGATAATGTTGCCGCCATTAATGCGGTTTCAAGATCATAATGCAAATAATAATAATCCGGATTGGGATAATAACCACTTACATCGTCGATATAATCTGTATTGGTAAAACGAGCAGCCATTTCAAAACCCAAAACCCAGTCTCTATCAGTGATATATCTGAATCCTCCTCCAACAGGAAAACATACTGCTATTTTCGAATATTTCTGACGATCAGGATATTCAGGTAATCCTTGTCCTTCAGTACCTAGTGGCTGAAGATTCACCCATTCGCCATTGTATTGTGCCTGCGGGTTAAAATAAAATGCACCAACACCTCCATAGATATATGGCGTCCATTTCTTTTTCTTCACACCGGTAAATCTGAAAGCACTTAATTCTACAGAACCACTTGCTTCAACAATTGGACTCCGGAAGCTTAGATTTCTATAATGACGGAATTCATTATCCGTCAATGCATCATCCCCTTTTAAAATGGAGGCATAAGCATTAAAACGAAAAGCAGTTCTTGGAATGATCTCCTGACGATACACAAAACCAAGTGCCGGTCTGGTAATCTGAGGATCAATATCCCACCAGAAGGCGCGGCCGACATCGTCAGAACCCCCAAGATCTCCGAGAAAACTCGAAAAACCAAGGTTTGCTCCAATCTCACGAGAAAGCGTGATCGGCTGGGCATATAAGTGTGTGGTCAGCAAGAGCATAACAAGCCCTGACGTAGAGAATTTTATGAATTCTTTTTTTAACATTCGGGTCTGTTGCTTGCTAGGGCGATACGAAACTCAGCATTTTTTTAACAAATTCAAAATATTAGATATGTGACATGAAAAAATTCATGCTGAAATCATATTTCACCCAGATTATGCATAAAACGATTTTAACACTTCAGTTATTTTCTCCACCCCACTGAGGCTTAGGTCATGGAACAACGGCAAACGCAGCAAATTCCGCTCAAACCTAAGTGCATTGGGCATTTCACGACCATCATGCTTCTCGGAATAGTACGGTGACTTATGCAAGCACAAATAATGTGAAACTGCCATAACTCCCTGTTTTTCAAGAAATTGTATCAATTTCCCCCTTTCTATAGAATCCTTACAAATTACAGCTACGAGGTGATGATTATGTGTGCTTCCCGCTTGCTCCTCCAATAATTCAAAATATCCGGCCTTCTGCATTTCCATCAGAGGCTCCCGATATGCCTGCCATAACACTGCTCTTTGTGACCTGATTCCGGAATAATGCTCCAACTGCCCCCAAAGCCACGCAGCTTGTAACTCAGAGGGCAAAAAACTCGATCCCAGATCCATCCACTCATATTTGGAGGCCTCCCCTCTGAAAAATGCCGACCTGTTTGTTCCTTTTTCCCAAATCACCTCCGCCCTATCTGCATAACGCTCGTCGTTCACTGCTAATAGTCCTCCTTCTCCGCAATGCACATTTTTTGTTTCATGAAAACT
>JAIBBA010000131.1 GCA_019694895.1 Chitinophagales bacterium | reverse complement strand
GTGCAAGAATGGTTGGGCCATGCCAATATTGCTACCACAAGAATTTATGATCATCGCAAAACCCGGCCAGAGGATAGTCCAACGTTTAAGGTTGCTTATTGATTGCTCTATTACCCATTGATGAAGGAATCCTCGCGACTGACCAATATGTCAGTCGCGATTAAAGAATCTTTTGCAGTCTATAACATATATGTTATATTAAATCATGGTATGGACTGTTGAAACATTAGATCAAATCGTTGATGAAGAGCTTGAAGCCTTGCCTTCTGATATGAGGGCGAGATTTGTTTGGGTCAGTCAACTGATTGAGATACATGGTTTACAAAATGTGCGCGAGCCTTACATAAAACATGTTGAAGATGTTTTATGGGAGATCCGTATGAAAGGCAAAGATGGAATTTCTCGTGCACTGTATGCAACAGTCAAGCCCGAGCGAGTAGTCGTGGTGCGTGTTTTTGTAAAGAAAACGCAAAAAACGCCTCGCGGAGAAATCAAGCTAGCCCTAAAAAGAGCAAAGGAGATTGAGCAATGACTAAAGTAAATGAACTCCACAGGAAGTGGCTTAATGATCCAAGTTACAAAGCTGATTTTGAGGCAATCACTGAGGAATTTGAAATTGCTTCTGCAATTATTGAGGCCAGGAATCTGGCAGGATTGACACAATCTGAGTTAGCTAAGCGGTTGAAAGCTAAACAATCACTGGTTGCACGCCTTGAGAGTGGAGCAGACAACACAACGATAAAAACGCTACAACGTATTGCACAAGCCACTGGCACACACCTCAAGATCTCTTTTGAACAACCTGGCACCTAATGGGGCTCTTTTACCCAAAGTACAATTTGTCGCGTTGCGCACTGCGGGTAGTTACCTCATAGCTGTGAAAACTGCCATATACGACAAGACTTTGTAAGACTAATGACGCATTACGTACCTTTGTTGGAATTTACCCATAAATGTGGAATCGATGCAAATGCTCATCGTCCCAGCCAAAAACGATTTGAATCACGTGGTGAAAGTCAGCTAATGACGTTCGATCTGGAATCCGGAGGCGACGCCAGATCATTGGACTCACCCGCGAAGAGCGATCTTGATGGAGTCATGTGGAAGGAAAAAACCACCGACTAACTGCCGGTGGCGTGTTTACAAACCGTATATCTACAGTGATGTCATCAATTTGCTGTTACTACTTCGATCTCACAAATTTCCTCTGGATTTCTTGTACCACCGCATTCACCAAATTTATTAGCCTCAGTTAGACTGAACGTACCTAAATTATCACCATTGATACTATATTGATAATCCCCAGCATCTAGACGATATACATCTAGCTGGATAACTCTAACAAATTCCGTAATGTTTGCAGTACATGTCTGTCCTGGCGGTGTCGGAATTACAGATATTTGAACCTCGAACAGATTATCTTTCCTGCGCGTATTAATTTGTCCAAACTCACCGCATGTGAAATCTCCCACAACTTGTAAGAAGATTTGCGTTGGAAAAGAATCATCTATGGTGAAAACGTGGACTGATTTAATTTTTGGGTTGGAAGAATTGAATTTCGCTGGATTAACTTGTTGTAGAATCCAGGTGTTTAACTGTGGATCAAACTTAAGCGTTGCATCCTGATAATTCCCAATCTGATCCGGCGTGTCGACACGGGGAATCGTCAAAACACCGTTTTCATAACTAGGTACATTGTTATTCGAAAAACTTGTGCTTTCCGCTATTACATTATCGGCCATTGCCATAGTAATACAGCTGCACAAAATCAATGTTGTAGCTAAATATCTTTCCTTAATCATACAGTAGCTCCTATAAAGCAGACAGGACGCTATGAAACCTAAACGCCTATCCACTTTTGAATATTTATTTTGTAAACAGTTGCTTACCATTGCTGCACTATAAATCGAGACGTTGCGCCGGTTAACGGAGTGCCGTTAGTATTGGTAACAGTGCCAATTACACCTGTGTTCCTGAGTGCATCATAAAGCGTTGTTGCATTTGTCGCAGTATTACATAAAGTACCCGCAGCTTGGCACGCCACTGCAAAAATACCAGCAATATAAGGTGCAGAGAATGATGTTCCATTATTTGTGACGGATGTTCCATTGAAATTCAATAGTGCCACAGATTCCCCTGGAGCAAAGGCAGAAATATTTGACCCCGTACGAGAACCGAAGTAGATATAGATGAGCCTCCAGTGCAACCTGATGTAATTTTGGCCATTATCACCGTAGCCCCTTTAGCAATGCCTTTGGTGCTTCCAGCAGCAGCACTACTAACTTGGGTGCCATGACCATTACAATCTGCACCAGTTCCACCATTCACGTCCCAAAGTACAGATGCCCGTCCACCAAATTGAGCGGCGACTGTTGGATTCGATAAATCCAAGCCAGAATCGAGAATATAGATTTCGCGACCAGCTCCTGTATTTGTATAAACATACGTATTATCAAGAGTAACTGATGTCTCATCTAACCTATCCAGTCCCCACCCTGGATTGCTCTGGGTGGTACCACTGGTTAAGATCATATCTTGCTCAACGTATTCTACACGTCCATCCTTTCTCCATCTTTCTGCTTCAGTTTCATCCATTAATACGTGGATTGCGTTAATAGTGTCAAATATAGATACTATTTCTCCTCGAAGCCCTAATTTGTTAACTAACTCTTCTTTATTCTGACCAGTACTATGTTCTCCAAAAGGAACCGTTCCACTATCCCTTTTTGACTCATCAGGTGGTTGAATTAAAGGGTCTTCTTTATTATTAAGAAAAGCGGATGGTTTTTTAAAACCAATAATATAAGGGTATTGTTAATTAAGTATAGAAAACAGGTTTTATTTATATTACATTCAATTAGTTGAAAGTTAATAACTATATAGATTTAACAATGCCAATATAAGAACCTTCTACTAATTTTTCCCCATTACTAATTGCTTGTTCAATTTTATAATTTACGTGATCCCGATTCGCCTGCGCCTGGAAATTAATGAAACAAAGAAACAAGATTGGTACTATATATTTTATAAGACGTCTGCAAGAAATATTCATTACAATTAATTCCTTAAATGTGAAAGGATTGTTTGATACTATCAGTAATACTATCGTTACATTAGTGATAAGGATGAAAGAGGAAGATAAGATAACACTTACTACCATCATATCAGTTTATTTCTTTAAAGAAGAAAAGTAAACCAACTACTTAGTAGACGAATCATATAAAGGTAGGTGACGCTCTGTTTATGCAGAAGAACCTATACTTACAGTTAAATTTGGCACCGTATGACAGCTATGATGTAATTAGGCAAACCACACCTCTCACTTACCCCAAGTAAAAAACGGCTCAACCACATGTTGAATCTGCAAACCCGCAATCAGCCCAAAATACCGCGCATCAAAAGAATTCGGATTCACATCGGACATAAACAGATATTCAGAATCACCCAGCATCCTCTCTCTCAAACGATATTGCGGCATTTCATGACCATCAATATCCGCGCTGATCTGCGCACTATTTGCGCAACAGTTCACCGTTAACCTTAATCCCTGCCCCACCGATAGAAACAGTGTCTCCTACCTGTGCAAAGACACGTTTCAGCAACATGCCATAACCGCCCGGACAGTTGCCTGTATTGATGTAATTTCGTGCCACGGCCATATCAAAAACCTCGTCTTGTGGTGGGCAGAAAGAGACGTATGCGCCCTTCCCTACTGGTTCATCAACAATCTTGTAAAACCCCACCGGAAAACTCGGCGTATTATTGTAATAAATACCGCTGACACGAAAAACAATACTCAACAGAAATGTACCGGCACTGACAGACAAAACAATGCCTGCCAGAATATTGCGTGTTTTTCTCATGATGATTGGATTATTTTGTCGCTGTAAGCCGGTGCAGGAACAGCAGCCCGCGCAGAAAACACAGAATCCTGAAAGTACAAAGGCTGCTTGCCATATATAGCAGGATAACCCGCCACATAAATGATCATGTCACCCGGCTTGGTAATCTTGCCTTCAGCATCTTTTTCTGGTGAAGTCATGCGTAAACACTCGTCAGGTGTTAGTAAAGGACGCTGTGTTTCCTGCATGGTTCGCGTCACGTTGCCGTGCATCACCCCTACCCGCCTACCACTGGTCGTAATCTGCTCCTTGATGACCGTGGTTTGTCCGGTCAGCTTGGATAAATGCTCGGCTGTCTCAATACGATTGGGTGGAAAAGCATTTTGAGGACGTGATGGCCTCATCGTGGCCGTACCGTCTGATACTCGCAGTTAATGAGAAATAGATGGCGTATGCTTATACTACGTTTAATTTCAATTAGAAGCAATTTGCATTCTTCAGGAGAGGAAAGCCACTACACAGGTTATTTTGATGTAGTGGCTATTATGAACTTGCTCAGCTATTCCTAATAGAAAGCTTAGTATTGTTTCAGAGCGATCTATTTATTGAACCAGCCAAATGCGCTGGATACTTCTTACTCATTTAACTGGGCCATAATTTTGCGCGTAATGAAAATTACTATTTAGTTGCAATTCCGACAGCATCAATATCCAGAACAACTTCGCCTGGTAAGTCAAAGCCTATTGTATTAATAGTGGTTTTCATCTCGGTTGCCATTAAGCAAATTGTGAGTAAATCACCTGGTAATCCAGAAGTTGGAGTCGACCCAGTAATCTCCCATATTTTATTGAATCGTCGATTACTTATCATCTCTTCGTATGATTTTTCCCAGGTTTCCCCTCCTGCTCTTAGACCGTAACCTACCCATACTTCGCCATCTCCAACATATGCACTGACATCAATGGGTTCGTTGGAAAGAGTAATAGGCATGATGGGTTGGAGCTTGCCGTCTCCATTTGGTAAAATAATTGAGTAGGCTTTGGGTGTGGTATCACTATTATCGGCAGCATTCAGCCATGAAGTGCCGTTAGTTAGCCATAGAATATCAGGCTGGCTTTTACGCCGGAAACCGACAAAAATGTCTCCGGATTTAAAATGATCCTGTTCATTTACGATTAAATTATGATCGAGAATGACTTTATCGAATTTTCCTAACTCGCTTCTAACCGATGTTTGTGGGAAGCAATACTCTGCGGGTGCAGAGAATTTAACGATATCCGCTTGTGAGGATAACGCACTTAGTAATAAAGCACTTGCAAGCAAGAATTTCTGAATAAAGAATTTCATGGGAATACCTCCATACTTGTTAAATAAAGCACCCTGCCGCAAGCAGCGGGGTATTAGTTACACTCTTAAATCACCAGCTTTCATCACACACGAGGGGTGGGGATTAAACTCGTCGAGATTAAGGAACTCTCACGCGACGGAAAACTTGGTTGCCAGTAGGAGCAGGTAAGTTAATAGTCACTGGAATGCTTCCTGTGGAAACGATCCATGCCGTGACATCTGCTACTGAAACTCCAAGTGGATTGGCCGCTTTGACAGCAGCATATATACCAGCTACATGAGGTGATGCTTGCGATGTACCTGACAGTAATCCAGTAGCAGTTGTTGAAGTAGGAAATGCAGAACGGATATTTGTACCGTCCCCACCTCCTGGGGCCAGCAGAATTGGTCCAGTATAATTGGACTGATTCGCAATATTTGCAAAACTAGATAAAGTTATTCCTGTTGAATCATTTCTGACTGAACTTACCTTGATAACTTGTGGTACGCAAGATGGCCAAGTAATCTGCGTTTTGCTTCCAACGCCAGGGGAAATCCCGTTATTTCCAGTAGCTGCTACAACAGGAACTCCTCTACTAATTAGGCTAGATACAGTGCTATTAATACTAAATGAGGAAGTGTTGCAATTTGTTGATGCAAGCCCTCCAGCTATACTCATGTTAACGGTATAAGGATTGTTAATTGTGCTTGCCGTCGTAGCAGATAACACACTGACTAGGGCTTGAAAAATATCCGCACCAAATGCTGTCATTGATTGAGGAGAGGTGGTTTTATATGAAAAAACCTGAGCTGATATTATAGAAGCGTCTGGTCCAATACCCTGTAGATTCGAAGGAGAGATGCTGGCACTTTGTCTGCCTGCAGCAATCCCGGCCACATGGGTGCCGTGATAGCAGCCACCCGCCAGCGCATTACAAGCCGCCATATTGGTAAAGGATAAAGGTTCTCCCGAATTGACGAGCCCCAGCGGACTGTCGCCAGTAGTAGCGTTTGGGCTGGGACAGATTGTTGAATAAGTAATCCCACCGTTGGTTCCGTTGGTACCAAAACATGCTTCAAAAGTAACCCTTGGTGTTAGAAATGCATGATTTTTACGGATACCGCTATCTAAGATAACAATATTTTGACCGGCTGCCCGAAACCCTGCGCTCCAGGCTGACGCCATATTGAGTAATACGGTGCTGTTAGTCAGTGTTGTCCAGGCAACAGGCTTGTTCAGCTCGACACTCAGAATTCTCGCATCAGCATTGCCGTACAATTTTGCTAGTGCATCAAAGGGAAGCTTTATGTGCAACACACCAATTTCCGTACTCGTTGATGTGTCTGTGGAAAGAGCTGATGCGCCAATTTTGGTAAGAATGTCATCAAAAGCGCGGTGATTGGCATTGGCTTGGGCTTTGATTGCGGCCGACGACATGTAACCTGTTTTTGCTGAAGAAAAATCACCGCCGCGTAATGTCATCATAATTTCCGCTTCACCATGCTCTTTGGCGGCTTCCAATACTTCTTCCGGCCATTGTGCTTTTCTGGGATCGGTATAGCCGACAGGACGAATGGCTCTTATATCATCTCTTTCAATGAGTGCATAAAATGCATTTCTGTCAATACTTGCCAGGATGACTGGGCGACCCTCGCCTATTTCCGTGATGTTGATCCCTTTTGCGAAATGCTCATTGTTTATATTGGTCAGTATATTCTGTGCTTGTTCTGACATCGCTGGCGATGGTTTGAATAAGGTATTGCCAAGACTGTCTAATTCATAATCAACGGCGTCTGTATTCAGAAATATATCAACATTTGCGCTGCCATTGTTCTGGATCGCGGTTTCAATTGCTTCAAGGCTACCGTCATCGTCAACCGCTTTAATACGATATTGCGTGGTCACATCACGGGTAAATGAGATTGCATTATTACTGCCAGCCAGGACGCGAAGACCGATTTCGTTCACGTAGGCACCCATTTGGCCGATTCCGTTGTTCCAGTAGCCCGATTTCAGTGCATGTTGATCTAGTTCGGTAAGAACGTTTTGGGCCTTGTTTTTCATTACGGCACTTAATGAAGCCCCCTTGCTTACCATATCTTCGATTGTTACCGTGTCGTCCAAGGTAATTAATACTCGAGCAAAGCCTTTCGAATTGGCTTCATTAAGAAGGTTCTCGTAATCGCTGGCATCATACTGTGCTGCTAATGACAGAGAAATTGATACTGCGGATAGAAAAAATACTGAGAAAAGATTTAATATTATTTGATGCTTGATGCTTGATGCTTGATGCTTGATGCTTGATTATTCATTTGCATACTCCGTGAAAATTAGATTTAAGGAATGCAGATCACTTAAGATTTTCCTAAAGCAATTGGAGGGAGACGTTTGTGCCTTAGGAGGTTCTTATAGCATGTTTATTAGAATCTGTGAGTGCTACTTTGGCACGAAGTACTTATAGATATTATTGCGTTCATTCTTTAAATCATCCTTCTACGTTGCCTTCCAGTTTGGTTTGAATACTGGCGTGATCAAGGTGCGGCGCAAACATTTCGATAAAATCGAAGACATAACCACGTATATAACTGTTACGGCTTATGCCGATGCGTGTCGTGCTGGGTTCAAACAGATGGCTAGCATCAATGGATCTGAGATTTTTGTCTCGTTTGGGATCAAACGCCATGTTTGCCAGTATACCAACACCTAGCCCCAATTCTACATAAGTTTTGATCACATCCGAGTCAATGGCCGTCAGTATCACATTGGGTTCCAGTCCCCGGCTAGCAAATGCCTGGTTGATTTTTGAGCGACCGGTAAAAGCAAAATCATAAGTAATGATAGGATATTGATTAATCGCTTCCAATGTGAGTTCTTTTAACTTTAGAAGCGGGTGCTTGGACGGCACAACGACACATCGATTCCATTGATAACACGGCAGCAATATGAGTTCTGGAAATTGCTCAAAGGCTTCGGTGGCAATCGCAATATCCGCTTCTCCCGAAGTCACTAAAGCAGAAATTTGCATCGGACTGCCTTGCCGCAGAATTAATTTGACTCTTTGGTAACGTTCGGTAAAGCGCTTGATCACAGGGGGTAGGGGGTAGGGGGTAGCGCATAGCGCGCTTGCGTGTGTGTTGTGGCGATAGTCAGTGTGCCGCCGACTTCATTCGTAAATTCCTCCGCAATTTTTCTTGGGTATAGGAAAAATAAACCACCTTTTCCATAAGTTTTCCATAAGTTTTGAATGTACTGAAAGCTGGCTCAATTGTCAAACACGGTGATAATCGATTGAAAAATGACTGTATTCCGATTCAGTTGTCACAAAAAGTCAAAGATTTTGCCGCGTTTTGGCGCTTCAGGCGAAAGACGCCCAGGGGTAAAGGTCAGCCCAGTGATGAAGAGGATTGAAAGGAGCGAGCACGGGATCAGGTTGGCTCGAAAGGATCAAAGATTTG
>JAIBBA010000001.1 GCA_019694895.1 Chitinophagales bacterium | reverse complement strand
TTGGGAGTGAGTCTTTCAAAAAGAGCATCAACAGGTCTTAGACCTGTTAGGTTTCAAACCTGTTAGGTTTAAAACCTGGCAGGTTTGAGACGTGTTAGGTTTAAGACGGGAAAGGTTTAGACAAAAAAAACGGCCCCCATCCCGGAGGCCGTCTCAATATCATCTTCCCTTTCAAATTACCAAATCTTAGCCCTCTGATCAGGAGCCAAATACATCTTATCCCCTTCCTTCACTCCAAACGCTTCATACCACTCAGGTATGTTCACTAAGGTTCCTTTTACACGCCATTCTCCCGGACTGTGCACGTTAGTGAGCAATTGTGTACGCATGGCATCCTCACGGTAATCTCCGGCCCAAATGCGACCAAATCCAAGGAAGAAACGTTGCTGTGGCGTAAATCCATCGATCGACTTACCTGCCTTGAATTCTTCTGTCATCGTATAAGCCTGATAAGCAGTAGTAATACCACCGAAATCAGCAATGTTTTCGCCAAGGGTAAGTTCACCATTGATACAAAGACTGTCAAGCGGACAATAACCATTGAATTGTGTAACCACAACATTAGCACGCTCAACAAATTGTGAATTGTCTTTATCAGTCCACCAGATATTCAGGTTACCATTTGCATCATACATACGACCCTGATCATCAAATCCGTGGGTAATCTCATGTCCAATTACAGCACCAATTCCACCATAATTAAGGGCGTCATCAGCTTTAGGATCGAAGAATGGTGGTTGCAGAATCGCTGCAGGAAATACGATCTCATTATTAGATGGATTGTAATATGCATTCACTGTTTGTGGTGTCATCCCCCACTCCGACTTATCAACCGGCTGACCGATTTTATTGTAATTGCGTTGCGCTTCAAATTCAGCAGCTGCCATCACATTCAATACATATGCATCGCGTGTAATTGTAAGATTAGAATAATCTCTCCACTTGTCAGGATATCCAATCTTTACAGTAAATGTGCTTAACTTATGCAAAGCTTGTTGCTTAGTGCTGTCGGTCATCCACTCAAGATTTTGAATGCGCTGTCCCAATGCTGTCTTGATATTTCCTACCATTTCCAACATGCGCTCTTTGCTTTCAGGACTGAAGGCAACTTTCACATATTCTTCTCCCAGTGCTTCGCCTAAACAAAAATCGGCAGTCTCAACTACGCGCTTCCAACGTGGTTTCAATTCTTCAATGCCATTGAGTTTTTTACCATGGAAATCGAAATGTTCATTCACAAATGGCGCACTCAAATAATCTGATGCTCCATCCACAAAATGATACGTGAGATATGTTTTCCAATCATTCAAAGAAACAGATTTCATCATACCATTCAATGCCTTATAAAAATCAGGTTGGGCTACGTTCAATCCGGTTTTAAATTCAGGCGTTTTCAATTCAGTGTAATACACATTCCAATTCATGTTTGGTGTGAGTTTCTGAAAATCAGCCAATGGCATCTTGTGGTAAATTTTATTCGGATCGCGCATCTCCACATTTGTCATACTTGCCTTTGCCAAGGCAGTTTCAATACTCATTACGGTATTGGCATTTTTAGAAGCAGTAGCATCATCAGCGCCTATCAACATAAATACATTTTTCAAATGCACCAGATAATCTGCACGAATTTGCTGACTCTTAGCATCTGTGCGTGTATAATAATCGCGATCAGGCAAACCAAGTCCGCCCTGCCACATATTCATGATCACATCAGCACTATTTTTATCATCCTGTCCAACCCAGTTGGTGAACATTGCGAATGTATACGTGCGATGCATTTGTGCAACTGTGCGCATCAACTCATCCGCGTTACCAATGGCATTAATTTTGTCAAGCCAAGGCTTTATTGGCGTATAACCGGCATTTTCAATCGCATTAGTATCCATTCCACTGGTCCAGAAATCACCTACTTTTTGCGTATTTGTGCCTTTAGCAGCATTTGCCTTTGCAGCAGTTTCCATTGCCGACCTCAATGTGGTCAAGCTATTATCGTCGAGCATATAAAATGCACCATATTTAGCCTTGTCGGCAGGAATAGGATGCGCCGCGATCCACTTGTTATTGACAAATGCATAAAAATCATCTCCGGGTCTCACAGTTGAATCAAGAGACGCCGGGTCAAATGCTTGATAAGCATCTTCCTCAGGTGCTTTTGTGCTTTTGCAGGCACTTACTGACACCATAAGGGCGGCGAGAAGCCATAAAGGGTATTTTCTCATGTTTTATTGTTTGGTGGCGCAAAGATAAAATTCCCTGCGCCTAAATGCAGGGTCGGCCGGTTAAATCAGGTTAAGGCTTGTTAAAACAGGTAAGGTTTAAGCTCACAACTGCGAGGCAAGCCTCAAAAGTCTGTCATAAAATGTAACAATAGCCTACTTTTGCACAATGATGCAGTTTTTGCGACGGTCATCGGCTCTATCTCTAATCGCAACTATACTCCTGTTGGGAGCACTAAGTGGCAAAGACCTCGTGCACTTCACCTTCGCACATGATGTTTCGCATCAATACGGTTCTGACAGTCGCGAATGCTGCAAACAAGATCATAGACAACCGCATATCCATGAGCTGAACTACTGCTTCTTGTGTCATCTGGAAGTATCTGTTACTTTACATGAAGAACGTGTTGTACTGATACCGGGATCCTTCTCCTATGATCTCATTCCCGTTGCTCATCTCAATAGTGTACACCAACCCGGTTTTCAGGGCTACAGTGATCTTCGCGGGCCGCCATTTACAGTTTAATCTACTGTAATTTATTTGGCTTTGGCCGATCACTTTTTATTTCGTGTATGAAACATGTTTTATTCGTGTGTGTCATGATGTCGGCACTCACTCAACTCAAAGCTCAATCCGACAATTGTAATCTTCGGTTTAGCGGTCGCGCTGTGGATATGGATCATAAAGAACCTCTATCCTATGCAACGCTTTACATCAATGAAACCCAAACAGCCGTTGTGGCTGATGAAAATGGCAAATTCATGTTCGAAGGTTTATGTCCCGATACTTTTACATTGGTAATTTCTCATATCGGATGTACCACTTCTACATTTACTATAGCACTAACTGAAGATACTTTTAAAGAATTCCGACTCGATCACACAAGTGAAAATCTTGAAAGTATTGTTGTGCATGGTGAACAAGATAAAAATACAGGTACGTTAACTGAAACAACCCTTAGCGGAAAAAAACTAGACCGATTGTCCGGCAAATCATTAGGCGAAGCATTAAAGGATGTAAATGGTGTGAGTAGCCTTCAAACAGGAAATGGCATTTCCAAACCGGTAATTCATGGCTTGCATAGCAATCGGATACTAATTATGAATAATGGCGTGCGTCAGGAGGGACAACAATGGGGAAATGAACATGGCCCGGAGATCGACCCATTTATTGCCAACAGTCTCACCGTTATTAAAGGTGCTGCATCTGTGCAATATGGAAGTGATGCCCTCGGTGGTGTTATTCTTGTTCAACCTGCGCCAATGCCAACTCAAAAAGGCGTTTCAGGCGATTTGCATGCTGTAGGTTTTTCAAATACACGTGGTGGTGCCGCTTCGCTGATGTTGCAATACAAAGCATCGGATTCAGCCGCCCTTTCTTATCGTCTGCAAGGATCAATAAAGCGTGAGGGCAATGTAAAAACTCCAAATTATTTCCTCGCAAATAGTGCTTTAGCGGAACAATCCGGTGCAGCAACTATTGACTACCACAGAAATAATTTGCACAGTCAGGTTTATTATAGTTACTTCCATAACAAGGTAGGTATTTTCTCCGGTTCACATATTGGCAACCTCACCGATCTGCAAACTGCTTTTGCATCTGACACGCCGCTAGTACACCAGGATTTTACATACATAATTGGCAGACCATATCAGGACATTGTACATCATCTCATTAAAAATGAAACCAATTTTCACCATGAGCGCTTGGGCACATTCACATTAATTACCGCATGGCAAAATGATTTGCGAAGTGAATATGATGCACATACGTCACTGATCGACAGTATTGCGGCACTTGGATTGCCTTCATTGTACTTTGAGATCGGCACTATTACCGCTGATTTAAAATGGGAACAACATCCCGGAAAGCGCCATAATGCAGTTATTGGGATAAGCGGAATGAATCAACAAAATATCACACGATACAGCATTTTCATTCCAAATTTCAAAAACTATAGTGGGGGAATTTACGCCATTGAAAATTATAAATTCGGCAGAGTGTTATTGGAAGGCGGCATCCGTTATGATTACAAATGGATGCAGATTTTCAGATACGAAGGCAATACACTTGAAACACCAACACACCAATATGGTAATTTAAGTGGAATTGCAGGAATGCAATTTTTCGATGGCCGACATACACAATACAACCTAAATTTCAGCTCCGCATGGCGTTCGCCGAGTGTTAGTGAATTATATAGCGATGGCCTACATCATGGTTCTGCTTCGTTGGAATATGGGAATGATAGTCTTGTGAGCGAACGGGCATATCAGATTATCGCTGGAATTGAACATCAAAGCGATAAATGGTATTTTGATGTCGGTGTGTACAATAATTTCATTTATAATTTTATTTACCTCGAACCTACCCTACCCGCTGAATTGACAATTCGTGGTGCATTTCCGGTTTTTCATTACATGCAGACTAACGCCAATTTATCAGGTGCCGATGTACAAACCAGCTACATGATCATTCCACAATTAAAAGCTGAAATAAAAGCATCAACATTGCGTGCACGAGATGTGGCAAATAATAAATGGTTGGTGATGATGCCGGCAGATAAAATTTCATTCGACCTCGAATATCAACCTGCTGATTTTAAATGGATGCATGATAACGCGATTCATGCCGGTGTTGAATATGTCTTCGAACAAAAAAGAGCTCCTCTGGATGAAGACTATGTCCCTCCTCCATCTGCTTATACCCTCTTTTCTGCCGGAATCGAAGGTGTTATTGCCTTACATGCTAATGAAATTAGCTGGTCGTTGAGTGCCGACAATCTATTGAATACCGCATATCGAAATTACATGAACAGATTCCGATATTTTGCCGATGACATGGGTCGAAATATCACATTAAGAATCAAAATCCCAATCACAGGAAAATCAAATTTATAATTCAATCAACCTATAATAATATTATTATGAAAAAGATAACATATTTGTTCATATTATTGCCCTTTCTGATTTCAATAAACTCTTGTAAGAATGAGGAAACTCCTGACCCGGTAAATGAAGAGGAATTAATCACAAGCGTGGTGCTGTCTTTTGAAAACAATGCCGACCTGTCAACATCCACCTTTGCATTTCGGGATATTGATGGTCCGGGTGGTGATGCCCCTTCTGAATTTGATACTATTCGACTGAATAACGGCTATTATCATTTGACCGTATCAATATTAAATGAAAGTGTATCTCCAGCTCTTGATTTAACTGCAGAGATTGACGAAGAGTCTACAGACCATCAATTATTTTACACCGTTGATGGAGCAGATATAACATTTGACTATAATGATACTGATGCCAACGGTTTACCTATTGGTCTCGACATGAATGTTGCGGTTGGGCCTTCGTCTTCAACGGGGACTGTAACCGTAGTATTAAAACACCAACCCGGCATCAAAGATGGAAGCATTTCAACCGGCGAATCTGATGTTGAAGTTACTTTTGTAACTGAGACTAATTAATCAGTTTATACGTTATAAAAATAGCCCGTATTCACTTATGGGCTATTTTATGTACATTAGCGAAAACTTATAACATGAAACACCTACTTTCCTTTTTTGCGATCAGCCTTTTTGTAATTTCAACGCATGCCCAGGATTGGGAAGTTCCACGTCATTACATGCTTGAAGGGGCTGAAGATTATGTACCTTACGAAGCCGATATCATACAAGCCGCTAATTGGCTGCGCGATGTAAGTCCGACTACCGATGTAGAAAAATTCAAAGAAGCTTCGCAATTCGTTATCAAATGGGTTAATGGAAGTCCCACCGTAACTGTTGAAATAAACAAAACCATCATGGAATTTAATGAAAAGAATCCCAATATGCTGGTATTGTATATGGCTTCATGCGCAAAATATGTACTCGAAAATAATTACAGTAAGGATGTTCAGGCCAAACATATTTCAGCTCTGAAGGACATGGCCATAGCCTATCAAAAACAACCTCAAATGCAAAAGGATAAAAAGATGGAAAAGCTGGTGAAAGCTATTGAGGAAGGAACTGCTGACGATTGGTACAATAAAAATTTTAAATGAATCGCAGTTGATTTGTCAACTACAAATCAACCTTATCTCCAAGCTTCGGAATATCCACCTGCCCGAAACCCGCCTCATGTAAATGATCGCGAAAGCCGGTTAGTGCATTTTTGTCGCCATGCACCAACATGATATTGCGTAGCTTATCTTTTTCCTGACTGCGTAAAAAATCTATCATCTCGCGGTAGTCGCCATGTGCAGAAAAGCTCCTCATAATTTCTACGTGCGCATTCACCGATTTATATTCGCCAAACATGCGAATTTGCTTCGCCCCATTGCGCAATTGCCCGCCGGGAGTGTTATCTGCACAATATCCGACAATCAATATTGTATTCTCCGGATGTTCAATGGCATTAAATACATGATGCTTTACACGCCCCGCATTAATCATACCTGAAGCACTGATTACTATACATCCTTTTTTATTGTTGATCGCTTTCGACTCCTCTACTGATCGCGTATATTTTAATTTCTCAAATCCAAATGGGTTAGGATCTAAAGCCATATAATCCAGAATTTCTTTGTCAAAACATTCCGGATGCATCTCGAAAACACGCGTTGCATTAACAGCCAAAGGTGAATCGACATATACCGGCACATCAGGCAATCTATTCTCCCTTACTAACTGATCGAGCATATACACGATCTCTTGCGTACGACCCACTGAAAATGCAGGTATAATTAACTTACCCTTTTGTGTTACGCAAGTTTGCTGAATCACGCGCAGGAAATGTTCTTTTTCTTGCGGTGCTTCCTCATGTAAACGATCACCGTAAGTAGATTCACAAATTAAAAAATCGCAGGCATCCATTGGCACGGGATCTCGCAAAATTGGACGATCCGGACGACCGATATCTGCAGTGAAGCCGAGTAAATAATCACGCATGCCGTGTCGCTTTATACGCAATGTAACAGTTGCACTACCGAGAATATGACCGGCATCTTTATATACAACTTCTACATCAGGATGTATACCGAACCATTTGTTATATCCCACGGTGCGAAATAACTCCATTGTATCTGCAACATCTTTAGCATCATACAAGGGCTCATCTTCATGATCATCCTTGCGACGGCGATTTGTAAAGCTGCTTTCTCTGTCCTGAATGTGCGCACTGTCCAACAACAATATTGCAGTCAGATCTCTGGTGGCATGTGTGGCATAAATCCTTCCACGAAAACCATCCTTTACCAACTTGGGCAACCTGCCACAGTGATCAATATGTGCATGCGATAATACTACGATATCTATTTCATCAGGGCGAAATAAAAATCGCTCATTAAAATTCGCATACTCAGGTTCATTGCCTTGATATAATCCGCAATCCAAAAGAATCTTTGTCCCATCATCAAGTGTAAGCAAATGTGCACTTCCTGTAACCGTTCCGGCAGCCCCGCAAAATTGTAATTGCATATTTCGTGTTTGTATGGTAAAGTTAATTGCTGAAGTTTATCTTCCAAATTATTTATCGCCACTCAGTTCAAGATAACGCAACATCAACATATCCCTTGTTCTTTGCTTTAAAGCAGGAATATCAGCGTCTGTAAGCCCTGCAACTTCTATGGGAGGCAAATAATACACGTCAATAATCCCGGGTCGCATCAATGGCTTACTATTTGGCATCAATGTATCCGTGTTGATATATAACATGGGCAAGATTGGTGTCTGCGTTTGAACTGCAATGGTAAATGCGCCATCCTTAAAATCGATCATAGGTTGATCTGTTTTATTCCTTGTTCCTTCAGGAAAAAGAAAAATACTGTCGCCCGATTTTACACATTCCTTCAGTCGCTCAACACTTTTGCGTCGGTCTTGCGGACTACTTCGATCTACATAAACCGACATCACGGCGAATATCTGTCCCATCACCGGCACCTTCAGCAATTCTTTTTTCGCCAAATAACGCACACGTCCTTTACCCGAAATAGCAGCAACAGGCGCGTCAAGATTCGAACGGTGATTGGCAATCAACACATAAGCTTTATTCCTTTCGTACTTGTTGCGATCATGAAAGCGATAAATAATGCCACAAAATATCATTAAACCCAAGGCAATAAATCGGCACAACCATAACATGGGAAGCAATGCTTTATCTTTCCATAAAGAAAGCACCATGAAAAATGGAAATGTGATCAGCAACAGTAAGATGAAAATTATTGCCGTATACATGGTATACAACCCCTTCAAGAATCGAATGATCATTCCCATGGGACTAAGGTAATGATTATTGGGGAGGTATAAGCACCTTCAAACCTGCTGACAAGAGGAAAGCAATTCCACTCAAAAACAAATGCTGACATCACTCAATTCAGGCTGATTCAAGGTATGCCGATACGCCAAGTGAATATCCTGAAAAACAAATTTACACATCACAGCGTTTGCATCTTATCGCATTTTCTGCAGACAGCATCTTACCTTTAGGCAATGTATGCCATTGTCGATATAGAAACCACCGGAACCAATGCCGGACATCATGGCATTACGGAGGTGGCGATTTATATTCATGACGGCAATAAAGTAACTGATCATTGGAGTTCACTCATCAATCCCAAATCGGAGATCCCTCTGTTTATTCAGCAGATGACAGGTATTACCAATGAAATGGTAGCTACTGCACCAACTTTTGAAGAGGTAGCCGCAGAAATTTATCATCTCCTTCATCCGCATATTTTCGTAGCACATAACGCCGGCTTCGACTATGGTTTTATAAAAGCGCAACTGGCTGAAAATGGTTACGATCTCCATGCAAAAAAACTATGCACCGTTCGTCTTAGTCGCAAGATTATTCCCGGAATGCGAAGTTATTCTCTGGGGCGACTGTGCGAATCGCTTGGTATCGTCATTCACGATAGACATCGAGCTGCAGGCGACGCTTTAGCAACAGTGCATTTATTTCAACAACTCCTGGAAAAGGATCATGGAGGTCACATTCCGGCAGCACTGAAACGCAATACCAAAGAACAGCACCTTCCCCCCAACATGGAAAGAAAAATGTTGGACGCCTTGCCATCAGGTTGCGGTGTATATTATTTTCATGATGCCGCCGGTAAAATAATTTATGTGGGAAAGGCCATTAATATTCGAAGTCGCGTATTCGGACATTTTACTTATGCCGAACACGATGGAAAGGAGAATGCGCTTCGCGATGCCGTTTTTGACATCAGTTATGAACTTACAGGCAACGAACTTATAGCACTGTTATTAGAAAGTGAAGAGATAAAACGCAAATTCCCGCGATTTAACAATGCACAAAAAAGATGGGATCGCAATTTCTGTATTTTCACCTTTACCGATCAAAAGGGATATCGACATCTTGCTATTGAACGATTTTCCCCTAAAAAGGAAGTATTGAAAGTATTTCCCGATTTCCTGAGTGCGAGAGGCTACTTGAATGAAATATTGCAGACTTTTGAATTATGCGGTAAAATGTGTCACCTCCAAACAGTCAAAGGAGCTTGTTACAATCACGAAATAGGCCTTTGTTCAGGTGCCTGTATCGGATTGGAAAGTCCCGGCGATTACAACCTCAGAGTGGAAGCCGCAATTTCCAATTTCAGTGAAGAAGACCATACTTTCTTCATTTTCGGCAAAGGGCGTCAAGATGGAGAGCAGAGTGTAATTTGTGTGGAGAAGGGGCATTACTTAGGATTTGGCTTTTTCGACCCTGAAAACGCCCCTCAGGACCCTGAATTCCTCAAAGCTGCCATCAAATGGAGACCCGACACCCCCGATGTGCAACGTATATTAATGGGCTGGATGGAGCGAAATCGTGACAACAAACAATACCGTATTGTCGCATTTTGAGGCAATCTGTCATGTCACAAAACATATATTTTAAATCCTGAATTTAGGCATTTTAGCCTTACCTTTGTGGTTCTGTGTTTGACAAGAATCCCGAGCGATGGCACTTACTCTTACAAAATCCGGCAACCCGCACGCGGCAACGATCGTTTACCTGATTCGTCACATCGACGATCTGAATACCGCAGCACTGGCTCCTTTCAAGGATCTACTACTTTCAAAGATCAATGACAAGGACAACGGCATTACCCTGTTTCATTCCGGCATGGGGCATGTAGTGGCAGTTTTATTGAAATCACCTGCAGATAACGCGAAAGTAGGAGAACTACTTGAGGAATCGAGGATAAAAGGCGGTCACATTTGCAAGCGTTTAAATCACGAAAAAGTGACATCGGCGACTGTCTTAAGGGCTTCAACCTCCGTCTCAAAGGAGGAACTGTTGGCCTTTTGTGAAGGGGTTGCGTTGGCTAATTACCAGTTTCTGAAGTACAAATCAGACAAAAAAGTAAATTCCCTCACCTCTTTGCTTATTGATGATGCCGCAGTGGATGGCATTGAGCTTGATGAACTGAATACCGTTATTGCTGCAAACCATATTGCCCGTGACCTTGGTAACGAGCCTGTTGTTGGTCTGAATTCCGTTCAGCTTGGCGAATTTGCTGTTGAAGCCGGGAAACGCGCCGGTTTTCAGACTGAGGTGCTGAATAAAGCTCAGATTCAATCGCTTCGCATGGGCGGATTATTGGGTGTAAATGCCGGTAGCTCCGTGCCTCCTACATTCTCTATCCTTACATATAAACCTGATAACGCTACTAATATCGACCCATTCATTTTTGTGGGCAAAGGTGTTACCTACGATACCGGTGGCTATAGTATTAAAACAGGCGCTTCTATGCCGGGCATGAAAATGGATATGTGTGGCGCTGCCGCTGTGATCGGAGCCATGTATGCCATCGCCACAAATAAATTGCCTGTTTATTGCATTGGATTGATCCCGTCAACAGACAATCGCATTAATTCAGACGCATTAGTGCCTGACGACGTGATTACCATGCACGATGGCACTACCATTGAAGTGTTAAACACAGATGCTGAAGGTCGCTTGATCCTTGGTGATGCACTCAGCTACGCTAAAAAATATAATCCTGCACTCGTAATCGATCTTGCAACACTTACAGGTGCAGCAGCAGCTATAACCGGTTCGCTCGGCAGCGCCTTGATGGGAACGGATACTACCTATCGCGAACAATTAATTGCAGGTGGCGATCTTACCTATGAAAGACTCTGGGAAATACCTTATTGGAAAGAATATGCCGACATGCTGAAAAGTGATGTTGCCGACATGAAAAATATTGGCGGTGCAATAGGTGGAAGCGCTACTGCCGGGAAATTTCTTGAACATTTTACCGATTATCCTTGGCTGCATATCGACATTGCAGGTCCGGCTATTCTAAAGGATGATGAAGCCTATAAGCAAAAAGGTGCAAGTGGAGTTGGCGTGAGGCTGTTATATTCCTTTATTAAACAAATGGCAGGGAAGTGATGCATCATTCATCATCATCTTCTTTTATTTCATAATCTCCCTTCTGTTTGAAAGGATTCTTTTTCTTTTGATTTTTATTGAGCACATTCAATACAAATCCTCCTTCTGCGTACACCTTATTATTATGCGAACCATCGGGTTGGAAATATAATTGAGTCATGATGTTAATCTCAAACCCTACCCTCCTTGTGAAATAATAGGCAACACCCGGACCAAAACTCACACTGCTATGGTCAACAATTGATTTCGGATCAACATATGTTGTTGATCTGTCGAGCCCGAATTCCGCAGTTGCCAAAATAAAGGTGCTCGGATTGAGCTTGTAAAAATACTTGGCTTGTGGTGTGAATTTAATGGCAGAGGTAAATGCCGTATCCAGTTCCATCGTGTAATTCATACTGAAACCGGTGAGCAAATTATCTGTAACAAAATATCCAAAACGCGGGGTAATGGTTACCTTGTAATCATAATAATCTGTCTTGTCAGAAATTGACATTGAACCTCCCCCACCTGCCCGGTAAGTACCTTTCCCCGTAGGGTATCGCTGTGCAAACAGCGAAGCAGGCAAGGCTAGAATTAGTATGCAAATTATTGTTTTCATGATAGCGGGAATTAAAGATACCAAATTGAATAAGACTTCTACAATCGCGACCTGATATACCCTGTCAATAGATCAATGGCAACATGGTTATCGCCACCAATAGGTACAATAATATCGGCGTGTTTTTTGCTTGGTTCAATAAAGGTCTCATGCATAGGACGTACCGTTTTGAGATAACGCTGCATCACCTGGTCTATATTCCGTCCGCGTTCTTCCATATCGCGCTTTACTACGCGCATGAACCTGTGATCAGCATCTGCATCAATAAATATTTTGAGGGACATCAAATCGCGAACAATGGGTTGAGTAAGCACCAGAATGCCTTCAACAATAAGCACCTTATTTGGCTTCACCTGCGTAGTTTCATTCTCGCGTAAACAAGTAAGCATACTGTATTGCGGCTGCGCGATGATATTTCCGGATTGCAAAGTCTGCATATGCTCTGCCAATAGTTCCCATTCTATCGCATCAGGATGATCGAAGTTCATTTGCTTGCGTTCTGCTTCCGGCATTTCAGGCATGTGTCTGTAGTAGGCATCCTGCATCAATAGCGAAACTGTATCAACATCCAGTTGTTTGACCAGATTGCGCACAAATGTAGATTTTCCGGAACCGGACCCGCCGGCAATACCAATGATGAACATAGTAACTATTTATACTGTTGAGTGTTGAAATTCCAATGCTTTGATTCGTGGATGCATAACACGAAAAAATAATGGCGGTATCAATGCAAGCAAAATCATTGCCGGATAACCGGCAGGTAATTGAGGGGCCTCCTCACTATAGTTTAAAGTCTGATATTTTTTTGATGCAAGATAATGGTGATCCGAATGGCGAGTCAATTCATACAACACTACCCTTCCTAACACAAAATCTGAGTTCCATGAATGCCATGGTTGCACACGCTCGTATAAACCCGAAGATTTTAATTGACGACGCAGCCCATAATGCTCAATATAATTCACTGATTCTAATAATAATATACCAATGCCTGCAGCTATCAGAAAATAGCTCATCACCACCCAACCTATGAAAAATCCGATGGCAAGTACAAATATCGTTTCAACAATAAAAAAAACTAATAAGGTGTTGTGTGCCGAAATAATTTTCCTTCCCGCCTCCCGAAGTTCCTGACACTGAATTTGCCAGGCACTTTGAATTGAAAAAATAATAGTGCGAACGAAAAAGAAGTAAATCGGCTCATGCATGCGCGCACTAGAAGGATCTTCCGGAGTTGATACGCGCTTGTGGTGACCTTTATTGTGCTCAATAAAAAAGTGCATATATAGCGACGACATCAATAACAATTGTGCCATGCGCTGCTCGGTTTTATTTACTCGATGGCCTAATTCGTGCCCAACATTGATCCCTATCACCCCACAACAAATGCCCATACTAATGATGCGCCCTGCAATTTCATATCCTGCCAAACCTTGCTCATTCACTTGGATTAAAAAGTAAACAAGCACTGCAAATTGAACCGGTAAATGAAAATACAACAGGATGTCATACACCTTATCCTTCTTTGCCAATTCAGCCTCCATAGCCTTTAGATTTTTGTGATCTGGAGGCAATATCATTTCCAAAAAAGCCAGGAAAACAAAAGCATAAAATGGGGTAATAAATACAGCAATGCCATGCATGCTCATCGAAATCACTGCTGTGATCGGGATGCTGTAACCGGCAAGATATTTTACTGCACGCAAAGATGACATCGCTCAAAATTATCAAAATCTATGTGAATAGGCTTATGTGACCAAAGGCACTCTGTGACCTACATCACCATTTCGCCCGTGAACGCTTTGCACCTTTGTGATGTTCTACTAACCGGAACGCATTATGATTGCCACAGATAACGACCTACAAACAAAGATCCCTTTCGCGCTGACAAATGTGTATGACTTTGCCGGCTTTACGACCCTGACTGCACAAATGGTTGCTGAAGGCACTACAACGGGTCCTGTGAAGAGCGAATCACGCATTGATGCCACTAAACTCAATATCCAACGCATTAACCGCCTGATAAAAACCACGAAGCTGCTTCCTGAATGGGACACCCTTTTTGGCATTGAAAATCTCGAGTTCCTGGCTATTACGGAAACCTGGTGTGGCGATGGCGCTCAAATCCTGCCTGTTGTAAGTCGCATTGCCGACCATATCGGTGTGCCCCTTCGCATCATCCTTCGCGATGAATATCCGGACATCATCGACCGGTACCAATTCCGGAATACGCGTTCCATTCCCGTTCTGATAGCCTTTAACAGGCTTACCGGCGAAGAATTAGGCTGGTGGGGACCAAAGCCTGCCGATGCTCAGAAAATTGTTGATGACGCCAAAATCAACAATATACCACATGACGATTACGTCATATCTTTACAGAACTGGTATAATCAAACTAAAACAATTCCTTTGCAACAGGAACTGCTGAGCTTTGTTCAGCGTTGTCTGTCAAAGTAATATGGCCTTTTTCTCATTTACGAATATATCTACAGGCGACAATAGTCCGCAACTGGAAAAGCATGAAGAACAGAAATTGCTATTCCTCAGCATTTTCATGCCTGTTGTTTTTATAGCAATCATGTGGATAGTTCACATCTTTGAGTATGTGACAGGAATGGACCTCGGCAAGTATGGAATTTTGCCCAAACATATTGAAGGCTTGCCCGGTATATTATTTTCACCATTCATCCATGGCGATTGGCAACATCTCATCAGCAATACTGCACCTTTTCTGATCCTGTCATTTCTGATGATCTTCAATTATCGAAAGGTAGCATTTAAAGCATTTGTATTCATTTATCTTGCCGGTGGATTATTGCTGTGGCTTACAGGTCGAGAGAATTATCATATTGGTGCCAGCGGTTTAATTTATGGTATGGCATTTTTCATTTTCTTCAGTGGCGTATTTCGTAAAAATTTGCAAGCAATAGCGCTTTCCTTATTTGTGGTGTTTTTATATGGCAGTATTGTTTGGGGAATGTTTCCTATCGATTTTAAAATATCGTGGGAAGGCCATGCGATGGGTGCTGTATGCGGATTTGTAGCAGCCTTCTATTTTAGAAATGTCGACAGACCGGCACCGATTATTTTAGAAGACGATCCTGAAGATGATGATGAAATGATACCTCATGAACATGAGCCCATTGAAATTACATATACCATAGTAGACGATAAACCCCGAACATGAGGTCTACTCTTGTCATTACGGCCGATGGATCACCAACAATTTTTGTTCCTGAATTAAATGAACATTATCATTCAGTGCACGGCGCTGTTCAGGAATCTATGCATGTATTTATTCGCGCCGGATTTGATGAAGCTGCAATAAATAATGCATCGCTTTCCATACTCGAAGTAGGCCTAGGTACAGGATTTAATTTGCTGCTGACATTAAATGCTGTCATACATAATCAGGTTGATGTAACTTATCACGCCATAGAGCCATTTCCTCCCGCCAATGAAATACTTTCAGCATTTACCTCTGCACATTTAGAACAACTCGGTGAAGGTGCAGCGTATTTTCATGCATTACACCAAGTCCCTTGGGAGAAAGCGGCAGTATTACACGAACGGTTTACCTTGATAAAATATCGTGACACCCTGTCGGATTTTACCTCCAATAGCAAATATCATCTCATATATTTCGACGCCTTTGCTCCCGGAGTGCAGCCCGATATGTGGAAGCAAGAACATTTCGTCAACCTGTTCAACCTCATGCATTCCGGCGGTATTTTAGTAACCTATTGTGCTAAAGGAGATGTTCGCAGAGCTATGCAATCGGCAGGATTCAAAGTAGAACGGCTACCCGGACCTCCGGGAAAACGCGAAATGCTGCGTGCGATAAAAATCTGATTTATTTTTGACCTGTGATTGATTTTCTCATCATAGGTGGCGGTCATGCCGGTATGCATACAGCGTTTGCAGCAATGCAACGTAAATGTTCATTTGTGCTTGTTGACCCTTTTGAAGAAAACGCTACAAATATTTCAGCCGGTATAATAAATCCTATTACCGGAAGAAAATATAAACCGCAATGGCATATAGAAGTATTATTGCCATTTGCAGAACGCATATATGCTGCCATGGAGAGGCAATTGGAAACAAGTATTTTGCATCATTCCGGCATATGGAAAATGCATAAAAGTGAAGAAGCCCTTGAAGCCTGGCTGATGGCAGGGAAAACACCTGAAACAATGACTTGGGTGAGTGAAGATGCTGAGCAACATGTATGGCAGAAACACCTGGATCACCGATTTGGGGCCATACAAATTCCGAAAGCAAAACGCGTAGATACTACTGCAATGATGAATGCTTTTCGGAAGATATATGCTGAAAATTGTATGAAAGAATCAATTAACTATGCTGAATTGGAAGTCCATGATGACCATATCACATGGAAAGGTGAAAAATATAGGCATATTGTATTTTGTGAAGGCTCCCGTGTAATGCAAAATCCATGGTTTGGACATATCAGTTTATGGCCTGCTAAGGGTGAATGCCTGATAGCACATATTCCACATTTGAAATCGAATGTGATACTCCAAAAAAAGGTGTTTATTGTACCATTCGGCTCAGATATCTATTGGATAGGTGCCAGCAATGATTTTACGGATGCCACATATGATCCTACTCAAGCCAAACTGGATGAATTGACTGAAGGGTTACGCGATATGCTCAATCTTCCTTACAAAATCATTGCACACAGAGCCGGGTTGCGGCCAACCATGCGCGACAGAACCCCTGTTGTTGGCACACATCCACTTCACAAAAGCCTGCATATTCTCAATGGCCTGGGAACAAAAGGAAGCCTTCTGGCACCTTATTATGCACATATTCTGTTGGATGATATTCTTCATAACACAGGAATTCCCGCACCAGCCGATGTGCAACGCACTTTCCGTTAACAAACCTTATTTGTTGAGGCGGGGGTGAAGAATTATTTTTACCTGATGAAGAAGCCGGTATTTTCTTTGTTTTCATTCGTTGCCATGGCAATATGCAGCACCTTAAGCATAAACGCTCAGAATACTACATTTAATTGCTACCTACCTGACCAAGGTGGAAGCATTCGCGAACACAATGTAGATTTTATTTCCCTTGACCTAGATGTGAAGTTTGCACCGGAAGACGGATTGGTAAGCGGCATTGCTCGATACGCTTTCACTGCGCTCGAGCCAACTGTTGATTCAGTATTTCTTGATGGACCTGGCATCAGAGTGCAGGAAATTTCGCTTGACAACAATGCTACTAAATTCAAAATGGATAGCGCCGGTATCACTGTTTACTTCAACCCACCACTAATACGAGAAGCAGTACATAATATGGCCATCATCTACGATGCGAACCCTAAAAAAGGTATCTATTTCAATGGTTGGAATGTTGCTTCAACTGATAATCCGAATGATCCTACTATCATTAGAAAACAAATTTGGACACAAGGTCAAGGCGTAGATAACAGATTTTGGATTCCTTCTTACGACGGAGTGAATGACAAGCTCCTCACCATGATGCATATAACGTTTGACTCCACATATACAGTTGTATCAAATGGCAATCTAAAAAATGTAAGCGCGAATGCTGATGGCACTAAAACATGGCGATATGCTATGCCACATCCTCATGCACTATATCTTGTCATGTTGGCTATAGGCAAATACGATGTGATGGAATTCACTTCTAAAAATGGTATCACTACACGCCAATATTATTATCCCGGAACGAAAGAATATGCTGAAAACACTTATCGGTATACTGCCGAATTAATGGATTGGATGCAACAGGCCACCGGATTAAAATATCCATGGTCTACTTATGCAAATGTTCCCGTACAGGAATTTTTATATGGCGCCATGGAAAATACCACCGCTACTATTTTCAGCGATTTCTTCTATCAACGCCCTGCTAGCAATCCTGATAAACAATATATCGAAATCAATGCACACGAATTAACACATCAATGGTTTGGCGATTACGTAACTGCATGGAGCGGATCCAGTCACTGGTTGCAGGAGAGTTTCGCAACATATTTCTCGAAGCATTTTGCCCAACATATTAACGGCGATGATTATTATGACTGGAAAAGACGCGAAGAGATGCTGACTGCTTTAGATGCAGACAGCAGAGATAATATTCCAATTGCGCATTCTGAAGCAGGCTCACAGCGCGTATATCAAAAAGGCAGTTTTGTAATTGATATGCTGAGATATGTTGTTGGTGACCAGGCATTTAATGTGGCCATTCAGGAATTCCTAGAACGCTATCCTTATGCGAATGTAAGTACACAAGATTTTCAAATGCAATTTATGCGCTCATTGGGAATGAATATGGATTGGTTTTTTGATGAATGGTTATATAGAGCCGGATTCCCGGTTTATACCGTGAAATATGATACAACCGAAAATGCTACCGTAGTGCATGTTTCACAAACCCAGCAAACAAATGAAACGGTGCACTTGTTCAATATGCCGATTCATATTCAGATTCACTATATGGACGGAAGTTTTGATGATCAGTTGGTGGTAATCAAAAATGCTGCACAGGATATCACCATTCAGAATCCGGAACACAAGCAAGTGCTTTTTGTACTTTTCGATCCGAATCATATGGTATTGTCGAAAGTAGTTTTTGATAAATCCTTTAACGAGCTCACCTATCAGGCGTTTAATGCGCCAAATATGATCGACAGATATGAGGCGATATCCGCAATGACCGAAACGCCGATTGAAGTAAAGAGAGTAACATTGCTGGCACTATTGAAAAAAGAGAAATTTAATAATATCAGGATAGAAATCATTCGACAATTAAGCAGCGACAATGATAAGGCAACTGTAGCAGCCTTAAAAAATGCAATTTATGATACAGACCCTCTTGTAAGAAGATCGGTGGTAGTAAATTGGAACAAGGATAATGAAAAGCTGAGAAAGGATATCGAAACACTTTTAAAGGACGATAATTATGTGAATATTGAATTAGCACTTCGTAAGCTATGTGATTATTACCCAAAACAAACTTCAGAATATTTACAAAAAACAGCCGGACAATTTGGAGCAACAAATAACATTCGCGTGGCCTGGCTGGAATTGCAAAATAAGGATAACAATAATGGCACGATGAGCGAATTGATTAAATTCACGAGCCCTCAATATGAATTCAGAACCCGTGTGGCAGCATTCAATGCCATCAGCAATCGCAATTATTGCGATCCTGAGTTAGTTGCGAATTTATTCAATGCACTTGTGAGCACCAATCACCGATTATCATCTCCGGCAAGAAACCTGCTGATGGCATACAAGAGCAATCCTGAATATGCCGCTATGATAAAAGCATATTATAATTCCAGACTCTGGACTGAATGGGAAGACACCAGGATCGGAAAGGTGAAGGAATAAACTCTACTCAATCACGAGTGGTTTAGACTGCATTTCGCCATAGTCATTGAATATCAATACCTGGTATATTCCGGTTGGAAGACTCGTGTCAATTGTAAAATCGGCTCCCCCATTTAATAGGACGTTGTATACAACTTGACCTGCAACATCAACTATCTTGCACTGTTGAATTTGTCCAAATTCAGGATCTACCGAGCAGGTAAATTTTCCATTTGACGGATTGGGAGCAATTTGCAATTCTGAAAGTTCGGAAGAAGTTTTACAAGTAACATGCACATCTATAATATTAGAAAAATCGCCACACCCTCCTACATTACGAATTACGAGACATTTATACGTTCCCGGCTCGAAAACTGTCAATGTGCTGCCTAAAGCACCCGGAATAAATGCCATTCCATTATACCATTGATAAGTATAATCTTCTTCAGGCAAGTTCGTACATGAAAGAACTACACTATCACCATCACAAAAAGTTGTCGGACCATCGGCAACAATGTTTCCTACAGGGTATTTATAAACTTTGACCTCAATAATGTTAGATGTTACCAATTCGCATGCAATATTTAATTTACAGGAATAATTTCCCTTTTTTGTGGCAAAATAGATATCGCCGGTTGCTCCCGGGATAGGATTACCGTTTCTTAGCCACTGAATAGTACCGGAACTATGATATGCTTGCAATTTAACATTACCGCCTGCGCAACAGGAAGTGCCTTCATTAGCTGCAATATAAATAGTGTCCATTGTTGCATCATCTATCAACCCATCACAATCATCGTCCATACCATTGCAAAATTCGGCGTTACAGGTATCTGATAATTTGAATATCCAGTAGTCGTAAAGTCCATACCAAGGCTCAAATTTGTCATTAGAATTTGACGAGAATGAATATACGGCGGCAACCAGCTCATTTTCATCATTTACCACCATATCTCCAAAATAGTCGCTGTCATTTCCTTGGATGTCCTTCTGCCAAACTATATTTCCTGATGCATCTAGTTTTAATATCCAACTATCAAATGTTCCTCCAAGCGATGCAACAGTTTTATTTCCGGATACACCGGACATTGAGCTGCCACCAATATAAATGTTACCTGAATTACTAATAGAAACGGCATCTGCCCAGTCATCCTTGTTACCACCTGCGCCGAGCTGCCATTGAATATCGCCTATTGCATTCGTCTTAATTACCCAATAATCGTTCATTCCAAATGTCGCCACCGTTTTATCTCCGGTTATACCTGCGTTTGTATATCCGACCAATATGATGCCTCCATCAATCGTTTGTTCCGCATCTGAAAAATGGTCCAATTTTGAAGTGCCATAAGAACGTTGCCACAACACATTGCCAACATTATCAATCTTAATCACCCAAAAATCACTGTTTCCTTTATTGGGCGTGGTTTTATTTCCGGATACACCGGATGTGGAGGATCCGGCAATGATATAATTGTCATCGGTCGTTTGAAAAATACTTAATGGTAGATCATCCAAATTGCCGCCATAGGTTTTATTCCATACTACTGTTCCCATAGCATCAATTTTGACAACCCAAAAATCATATCCACCGAAACCATTCTCAGACTTGTCAAATCCTGAATTAGAATTTGATTCACCAATCAAAAGAAATCCACCATCTTCAGTAGCTAATATATTACGCATCTGATCAGATCCTGTTCCTCCTATTGTATTTTGCCAGGAAATATTACCGGATGCGTCAAGTTTTAACACCCAAAAATCTACATCACCTTCTCCCCCTATACTCGTCTCTGTTTTATCACCGGTTGCTGTAGATTGCGAAGTACCTCCAACAATACAACCGCCATCAGGTGTGCTGCAAACAACTGAATTTGTTTCATCGCGTTTACCTCCAATTGTGTTCTCCCATAACACATAACCGGAATTGCTCATTTTCACAACCCAATAATCGTAATAATCAAATTCACCCTTATTATTTTCACTTTTATCAGGTGAAGATTCCGAATTCGAAATACCGGATATGAAATACGCCCCATCGGCAGCATTGACAACAGAATATGGCAAATCTGATTTACTCCCCTGAAGCGTGTTTTGCCATAATATACCCGGGGCCTGACTATATAAAAATTTAACTGTCAGGCAAATGGCTAAAACAAAAAAGGAAACTGCTTTCATAAACATTACAATTTATTACTTTTAATAAAATTGATTCGTCAAAGCTACATGGACGATTGCAATAGCACCAAAGAAGAATTCACGATATTTGGGTATAATTTCAAATTATTTGCTAAATCCGGGATATTAACAATTCAAAAATTAACCAGAAAAAAGCAATATATTTTCTAATGCAGCTGCCGACAATTAATTTCTGATAAAATTAAATATTCACGCATAACAAAAGGCTCATCAAAATCATCCTATAAAAAAACCCCGGTGTTACCCGAGGTTTCTCCTTTCATACTTATAGCAAAAAGCTACCCTTTAACTTTATCCATCAAGTCTTCCATTACCGGTTTTTTCAAGGTAAATGAACTGCGACTTGAAAGGTATCCATTGTGATAAATTTTTACGGTATAAGTTCCCGGTTTAAATTCATCTGATTGTTCCCAATATACACAGTGACTCTCAACTTCACCTCCGTCATATTTTACTGTAAGGCTGGTGGTATAAGTATTGTCTTCAGGTTTTTCCTTATTCACAAACTCTCCTGAGCCACTTGTCTGATCGTATAACACTTTACCTGTCGGGCTTATGATACGCAGTAAAAATGTTTGATTCTTACCCGCCGATAATCTATTCGGCAACACATCAAAACATACTTTCAACATTTCAGTATGCTTCGCATTTTGTCCTTCTGAATCATTGCCATTTCCTTTTTTGCGAACACCGGTAATATTGATGTCTTTCGACAAAATGAAACCGGCAAGATCAAGAATCGAATCTTTGTCAAATTGCAACTGTTCACTGCGCTCAACTTCCTGCTCATACAAGAATTGCAGTTCTTCATAATCTTCCTGCAATGCCAGATAACGCGCGTTTAGTTCGTCGAGCTGAGCCTTGTAAGAACTACAATCTACTTCCATCGTCTTCACTTCCTCTTTCACCTCATCAATTTTCTTCTCATTGGTTTTTACATTGCCTTTGAAGAAATCACAAGTCTTCAACAGGGCATTGATCTCATTCCTTCGAGAAGTCAATTCAGCCTCCAATACCGCAATAAGACTGTCTTTCTGGGTGAAATCACCCTTCTGATCGTCTAACTGCTTCTTTGCAGTCTGATACTGTTGCTCCAGTTGTGCGTTTACAATCTTGGCTTCTTCCAACAAACGGGCACTCTTCTCGCGGTCGTCTTTGTTTTGAGCCGCATTGAAGAACAACCATCCGTTCATCCCCAGAAGAAGTAGGATGAGTAACAAGTACAGCACCCTTCCACGGGTACCGCTTTTCTTCTCTTCATTCATACAAGACAGGCAGGATTTTTCGCCATTGCGGTTGAACCGGACCGCAGATAGCCCCCTTGCCTTATTCAAAATTGAATGAAACCACTATCTCAACGAAATAATCTAATGCACACAGTACTTTGGTACAGAGGCATTTATGTGGTACAACTACAATATCCACACACATGTACCTACCCCTTTCGAAATTTAAACCCCTTGTCAGTACAGGGTTTCAGGTACAACAGACGCCTTGCGGTACATGGGATTCAGGAGTTGTGTACACAATTTTCGGCATATGTGGATAACCTGTTGAAAAAGGAGGAGAGAGGAGAAAGGAGAAAGGAGAGTGGGTGAGTGGGTGAGTTTTATTAAAGGCAAAAAAAATCCCGACCGCAGGTCGGGGAAATAACTCACCACCCGCCTTCTCGGCGAGGTAAACTCACCCACTGACCCACTCACCCACTCACGATTCACGATTCACGATTCACGAGTCACGATTCGGTAGTGGGTATTGAGTAGTGAGACAAATGCACCCACTCACCACTCACCACTCACCCACTCACCCCTGCCCCTTCCAGAACTTACCTTCTCTAATATCGAATCTCAAAAACAGGGCATCCAATGGTCCGTTTTTGAGTTTGTATTTTTCGGATGGTTTGAGGCCGATAAACTTTGCTGCTTCCAGATTACCGGTGAAAACCCAGGCTGTCCAACCGGCATATTTTTGTTTGAGCACGTTGCCAATCATCTGATAAAATGCTATCATATCGGCGTGCTGTAATCGCTCACCATAGGGCGGATTCATAATCACAACACCCTTTTCTGGAGGCGGATCTGCAAGCTGAAAGTCTTTTTTGAAGAATGGTATCTTCATGTCAGGAAGCGCGGCAATAGCATGCGCCTGTGCAAGATCCACGTTCCTGCCATTGATATCTGATCCTAACACATGTAATTTATTTCGCTTCACCTTAGCTGCAGCATCCAAAATAAGCTGTCGGTAGAGAGCGGTGTCATAGTCGTGCCAACGCTGAAATGCAAAGTGTTTTCTGATGAGTCCGGGAGCAACATTCGCAGCAATAAGTGCTGCTTCAATAGGCATAGTGCCGCTGCCACACATAGGGTCATAAAATGTAGTTTTCTGATCCCAACCACTCAGCAAGATCAAGCCGGCTGCCTGCACTTCACTCATCGGTGCAGCATGAGTTCCGGTGCGGTATCCTCTCAAGTGGAGACTGTCGCCCGAGCTATCAAGTGAAATTTGAATCTGGTCTTCAGCAATATGCACGTGTAATTGAATTACTGCATTATCCCTGTCCACACTTGGTCGCATTCCGAAAGCATCACGGAAATGGTCTGCAATGGCATCTTTGATTTTCAATGCAGCATAATTTCCATGCGGAAAAAACCTCGAATAAATGGCTTGAGAAATACTAAAAGTATCATCAACACGCATTACATCACCCCAATCGAATTGTTTCACCAGGTCGTACAATTGTTGTTCATTGCGGGCTCTGCCTTCTAAAAGCGGTATCATCACTTTTAATCCCGTACGCAGGTGAATATTTGCGGCATATAACAGGGCTTTATCACCCTTAAATTGCACAGCCCTGTTTAACACCTCAACATCCGTAGCTCCAAGCGCAAACAATTCTGACGCCAGTATGCTTTCAAATCCCTGAAATGTTTTTACTATAATGCGTTGTTGCATATGTGGGTGTAAAAATAAGAAAGGCGTTGTTGTGCACAACGCCTTTCATGAATGTATTAGATACGGCAGATTATTTACTTCCTGCGTAGCAATTAAAATCAACGTTTTTGTCGAGCTGCATCAGGTAATTATTCAAAAGACCGGCATATAGCTCTTCAGGTGTTCCTTTTTGTTCGCCGATGGTGTAACGCTCCCATACAGGTGGGTTTGTTCGGCCACAACCTTCATGTGGCGAGAATTTCACACGACCCCAACGAAGGTCTTTTTTGAAAATCAATGCGGCTACCTTGTCTGCACCGTCCTTAGACATCGTAATATCGACATAATAAGTCCAGTTAAGATTGCGCATCAACACATCAAAGCTCATCCATGGCGTTGACATGCCTTTGTCTTTATACAAATGCAATTTGTAATTGATACGTGCTCCTTCAGTACTTACATACTCGAATTTGTAATATAGAGCACCACCGTTCATATTCGCTGCCTTATCAACTTTACCTACATGGTCCTCTGTAAGAAAGTCTTTCATCACCACCTGTCCGTTAGACTTAACAGCGGCGAGGCCTATAAAGGCAACCATCAGGCAGATATTTAATATCCTTTTCATTGTTTCTGTGGTTTAATGGTTTATTATTCTTCTTTTTTGGCTTCACCTTTTGCAGCAGTTTTGCGTGCAGGGTGTGTTTTAATATTTTCGAGATAGTAGTTACCTACACAACGGCCTTGCTCAACACCATCAAGAATGTCGCAGTCGAAGTGAATACCACCATACATACGACTGTAAGCAGCTTCATCAGCAGCAGCCTGGAATGATGCAAAATTGCGTGGTAATAAACCGATGTTTACATGTGAACTATCTGTAAATGCAAGGTTGTCTCCAATCAATCCGGACATGATGGTAGCCGCAGCACCACTGAATCCTGAGTGACCTGAAGTATATCCTGCAAATGGAGGTGTCTCAACATATGGTTCCCAAGTTGGTTCAATATTTTCATGAATAACCGTTTTTGGTCGAACCAGATTTACACGGTATTTAGTATACCATACCGCAATACAGGCATCGTTCATCGCTGTAGCTGTTAACGCATACAACTCAGCTGCACGGTCGAGTTTCATGTCCTCAGACTTAACGAAATTACCAAGGATTTCCATCCAGTGTCCGGGAGGCGTAGACGTTTCACTTGGATCATCAGCCCAGAATTGAGCGATGGTGCGTTGTTCTTCAGTCAATGTTTTATCCACCTGCCATACTTTCAGTGCTTGTTTGTAAAGCTCTCCTGTAGTGTCACCAACTCCGTGGTAAGCAGGTGCCTTATCGATATCACACTGTGAAGCAGATTTTATAAAGAAAGGACGATGTTCACCCCAGAATGGTTCCAACGCTGTTTGGTTGAAATCTGTTGGTTCCCACAATTCCGGATGTCCTTCGCGTGAAGGCGCTTTATATTGCTTGTAGCGAGTTTGCACGTATCCGTCGTTTTCGCTCCATTCAAGAATCGCGTCTGCAAGTTCTTCACCATAAGCTTTAGAACGCTCAATTACTTCATCGGTAACACCGGCAGCTTTGCGGCTTTCCATTTGCTTATCGTATAATTTATTCAACGTACTTACCCCTGCAGGGAAGTAACGTGCCAACATACCATCCTGAACCAAATACATGGTTTCGGTTACGCATGTTTGCCAGTCATATACTTGACCTTTTTCAGGTCTTGGAAGACCTTTGAGATCTGTAAGCTGACCTTCAAGAGTTAAATAATCGGGCGTACCGGCTATCTGTGCTTCATATAGGCCTACAGAAATGTATGCATACATACGCGCAGCATCTGGCGGAGACAAACGTTCGCTGGCTACAAATTGGAACATCGCATTCCACCAATCAAGAAGGAAAGCTGCGCTTTCTTCACTGGAAGGTTTGGAAGCATCGTTGTAAAGTGGGTTCTCTCCTCCACCGGATTTTTTTCCGCATCCTGTGGCAAAAAGCACGGCACCTGTAAGTACAACGACAGGTAAGTGTTTTAATTTCATGACTTCTAAGATTTTAGTTTAGCAGTTGAGTGATTGAAATAATCGCTGCAAAATTAAGCAAATTTAGCCATCGGCACCCCATTAACAAAACATTTACAGAGGTCGTACTTACCCCCCTTTTAAGCAGGTTACCTTTGCAGTTCAAACCGTAAACAAGGCATGAAAGCTTCACAATCCGTAATCCTTGGCCTAAGTGTGCTTACCATTTTAAGCAGCTGTGGTTCTAACAAGGGCAGTAAAGAGTATCTCAACGACTGGAAATTCACTGAGAACATCGACAAAGCCAAAATCGTACAAACCGATGGCGAGTCAGGAAAGATGTTTGATCTGCTTTCCAGCAAAACGACAGGGATCAACTTCAATAATGAACTTATTGAAACCTTTGACCTCAACTATTACCGCTATGGCTATTCCTATAATGGCGCCGGTGTAGGTGTGGGCGATTTCAATAATGATGGTCTTCAAGACCTGTATTTTGCAGGAAACGTAGTTCCGGATCGCATGTTCCTCAACAAAGGTGGCATGCAATTCGAAGATGTTACTGCAAAAAGTGGTATCAACAAAAAACCGGGCTGGAGTACCGGTGTTACCGTTGTTGACATCAATGAAGATGGATGGAAAGACATCTATGTTTGTCGCGCACGATTCGAAGATCCTGAAAAACGCCGCAATCTGTTATATGTAAATAACGGCGATGGCACTTTTACTGAAAAAGCAAAAGAATACGGTATCGACGATGATAGCTATTCAACGCATGCCAACTTCTTCGATGCCGATAACGACGGAGATCTTGATTTGTATGTAGTAACCCACCCTACCGATTTCAAAGACAAAAACAAACAAAAGAACTTCCAGAAAATAGAAGAAGGTACCAACATGAGTAACCGCTTCTATCGCAATGAAGGAAATGGCAAATTCACAGAATGCCATAAAGAAGTAGGTATCAATAACCACGGATTCGGATTATCTGTAACTACAGGTGATATCAACGACGATGGTTGGATGGATGTGTTCGTAGGAAACGACTACATCATGCATGACTATACTTACCTGAACCAAGGTAACGGAACCTTTAAAGAATCTAGCCGCGATGTGTTGATGAAAACAGCATATTATGGTATGGGTACCGATCTGGCCGACTATAATAATGACATGCTCCTCGATATGTTCACTGTTGATATGGACATTGAAGGAAATTACGGCACGAAAACATTTATGCAATCTAATAAGCAAACATTCCTCCGCACATTGGTGAACGGTGGTTATTTGCAACAATATGGTCGCAATGCATTGCAATTAAATAACGGTGTCGGTAAATTCTCCGAGGTTGCAAACTTTGCAGGTGTATCTACTACCGGCTGGAGCTGGAGCCCATTGTTCGCCGATTATGATAATGATGGTTATAAAGACCTTTATGTATCAAACGGCTTCCTGAAAGATAGCCATATGGATATCATGGAAGTTTACGTGAAATTGACTCGCGCAAACCGCTTATCTGATTCTACAGAATATTATGAGTTGCGTAAACAAATACCTGAAAGCTCAGTACTCGAATGGCCTAACGCTATGTTCCATAACAATGGTGATTTAACGTTCACTGATGTTCGTGAAGACTGGGGATTGTATTTCCCATCTACTTCTTATGGCGCTGCCTATGCCGATTTTGATAATGATGGCGACGTAGATATCGTAGTTAGTAATGCAAATATGGAAGCATTTATTGCCCGCAATAACAGCAGTAAATTAAATACCAACAAATATTTACGTGTCGACCTCAAAGGCGAAAAAGGAAATCCTGAAGGCCTTGGAGCAAAAGTGTATGTAACAACTTCTACAGGCACACAAATGGTGCAAATGGAAACGGTGAAAGGTTACCTTTCATGTTCAGAACCGGTTGCCCATTTCGGAATTGGCTCAGCTGAAAAAGTTGATCAATTAGTTGTACGTTGGCTAGATGGAAAAGAAAATGTGCTCACAAATGTTGCTGCAAATCAAACAGTTGTTGTTGATCACAGCACTGCAATGAAACCTATAAAATCTGCTGTTCCGAAACCGGATGCATTATTTGTAAATGCAACTGAAGATCTGAAAGTTGATTTCGTACATAAAGAAAATGAATTCGATGATTTCGATCGCGAATTCCTCATTCCTAAAGAACTCAGCAATCTCGGTCCCGGTGTTGCTGTTGGAGACATCAATGGTGACGGCATGGACGATTTCTTTGTTGGAGGTGCTAAAAATCAAAGCGGTGCCATCTACACACAAACTGCAAATGGCACATTTGCGAAAACTTCCTTTGCTGAAGGAACTGAAGATATCCAAAGTGAAGACATGGGTGCCATTTTCTTCGATGCTGATGGTGATAATGATAACGACCTGTATGTTGTAAGTGGCGGTTCAGATTTCCCTAAAGATGATGTGCATTTGCAAGATCGTTTGTATATCAATGATGGAAATGGAAAATTCTCATGGGCTAAAGATGCATTGCCTAAAATGATCTCCAGCGGTTCAGTTGTAGCTGCTCAGGATTTCGATAAAGATGGCGACCTCGACTTGTTTGTTGGAACACGCATCATTCCGGGTAATTATCCTTATCCTACCAAGAGCTATATTCTCCAAAATAACAAAGGTAAATTCACAGACATTACGTCGTCTGTTGCACCTGATCTCGAAAAAATCGGACTTGTATCAGCAGCTATTTGGACTGATGTAAATAATGACGGTGATTATGACCTCATGCTTACCGGTGAATGGATGCCGATTACTATTTTCGAAAACAATGGCGGTAAATTTAAAAATATCACTAACGCAGCAGGCCTTTCAGAATCTACCGGCTGGTGGAATAGTTTAACTGCCGGTGATTTCGATAACGATGGCGATATGGACTATGTTGCCGGAAATTTTGGTACTAACCTGAAATATCGTCCGAAAGAAAAACCAATCGAATTGTTCTATGACGATTACGATAATAACGGCACACACGATATCATCATGGGTTACTGGCAGCACGACAAACTATATCCGGAAAAAACACGTGAACGTATGATTGAACAGATCAAGGATGTTGAAACTATTTTCCCTGACTGGGATAGCTACGGACGTGCTGAAGTTTGGGATTTCTATGGTAAAAAACGCATGGAGAATTCTCAATTGCACTACAAAGCAAATTCATTCTATACCAGCTATATAGAAAACCAAGGCAACAACAAATTTGCAGTGAAACGCTTACCAAATGATATCCAGATATCATCGACATTCGGTATCGTGCCAATGGATGTAAATCAGGATGGCAATCTGGATATCGTTGCGCATGGTAACTTCTATGAAACAGAAATTGAAACTAACACTCAAGACGCCGGTATCGGTAATGTGTTGTTAGGAAATGGCGATGGCACATTTACACCATTACACGCACGTTACAGCGGATTCTATTCTGCCATGAATGCAAAATCGCTTGCCATGATAAAAGTTGGTGCAGCTAAAACTCCGGTTTTACTTACAACCAATTCAAACAACAAAATGGAAGCCTTCAAACTGGCAAAAAATACCGCAGTAGGTGTGAATGCCAACGATGCATATGCTGTTATCACTTTCAGTGATGGCAAACAACGCAAACAGGAATTCTACAATGGAGCAGGTTACCTCAGCCAAAGTGCGCGCGCCGTTGTTGTAAATGATGCTGTATCGCAAGTTGTGGTATATGATAATAAAGGCACTGCTCGCACAATTTTTGGCCAGCAAGTTTCAATGAATAAAAAATAAACCCCTAATCAACCGCTCAATACAACAATGATGAAGATTCACAATGTATCGGTTCTGATTGCAGCATTTGCGATGTTCACAGTGGCATCGTGCAAGCTGTTTTCAGGTGGCGATGTCGATACGCGGGGTACCGCGATCATCGACCCAAAACGCGAGGTGAAACTCGACGGTAATAACGGAAAATTGTTTGATATCCTTACAGACAAATCAACCGGCATTACTTTCGTAAACGACCTCACTGAAAATTACAGTGTAAACTGGTGGCGATATTCATATATTTATAATGGCGGTGCAGTTTGTATCGGCGATGTAAATAATGATGACCTGCCGGATCTCTTTTTTACAGGTAATCTTGTTCCAAGTCGCTTGTTTATCAATAAAGGCAACTTGAAATTTGAAGATTATACTGCAAAAGCAGGTATCACCAGCAATAAAGATAAATGGCCTTATGGTGCATCTATGGTCGACTTCGATGGCGACAATGACCTCGACATTTACGTGTGTATGAGTCGCTGGGATCAACCTGAAAGACGCGCAAACGAAATGTGGGTGAATAATGGCGATGGCACTTTTACCGAAAAAGCAAAAGACCTTGGCCTTACCGATAACTCCTATTCAACACACGCCAATTTCTTCGATTATGACAACGACGGCGATTTGGATATTTATCTGGTAACACATCCGGTTGACTTTATCGACAAAAACAAAACCAAATACTTTCAGAAAATTGAGCAAGGTAAAAACCTGAGTAACCATTTTTATATCAATAATGGTGACGGTACATATACCGAATCTCATTTGAAAGTCGGTATCAATAACCATGGATATGGATTGAGTGCTTCCGTTGGTGATGTGAATGACGATGGATATCAGGACGTATTCGTTTCTAACGACTACGCCATGTATGACTATCTCTACATAAACAACGGCGATGGTACTTTCCGCGATGAGTCGCTCACTGCTATCAAAAAGACTTCCATCAACTCAATGGGAACTGATATCAGCGACTTTAATAATGATGGTTTCCTCGATATGTTTGTTGTTGACATGGACATGGAAGATAACTATACCTATAAAACTTTCATGCTTTCAAGTCAAGTGGAAGTGATGCGCATTCTTATCAATGCCGGTTATGGTTATCAAAACCGCTCTAACTCATTACAGTTGAATAACGGCGATGGCACTTTCTCGGAAATATCTCGTACTGCAAATGTTTCTACTACCGACTGGAGTTGGACAACATTCTTTACAGATTTCGATAACGATGGCTGGAAAGATCTTTTCATAGCTAACGGATTTCTTCGCGATTTCCATGTGGATGAATCAGAAACTTATCACAAATTACGCCGTGCAGTGCGCATCGAAGATAGTACAGTTTATTACGAAGTGAGAAAGGAACTTCCTAATTATGTACTCGATCACCCTAACTACATCTATCGAAATAATGGTGATCTTACCTTCGAAGATAAACGCGATGATTGGGGTATCTACTACCCTTCCATTACTTACGGTGGAGGTTATGCCGATCTTGACCGCGATGGTGATATCGATATGATTACAAGTAACGTGAATCAATCACCTTGGGTATATCGCAATAACAGCGAGAAAATGAATACCGGCAATAACTACATCAACTTCAAAGTTGGTGGATATGCAAAAAATACTGCCGGTTTAGGTACTAAAGTGCGCATTTTCACCGGCGATAATATGCAGTACATTCAATACACTGCAAGTCGCGGTTATATCACTACCATTATCGACAACATCCACTTCGGCGTTGGCAAAGCAACAAAAATCGATCGCGTGGAAGTTGAATGGTTGGATGGTACGAAATTGATGCTTACTGATGTTCCGGTTAATCAGGTTGTAAAACTTGATCATGCACAGGCATCTAAATCAGTGCAATTCCCTGTGCGTGTGAAAGGCGATAAAATTTTTGCTAATAACACCGAATCATTAGGTACAGATTTCGAACATAAGGAAGCTGATTACGACGACTTCCTTCGCGAATTCATGTTGCCTCATAAAATGAGCACACTCGGTTCCGGAATAGCTGTTGGTGATGTAAATGGCGATGGCACTGACGATTTCTATATCGGTGGTGCAGCCGGTCAATCAGGTGCATTATATACGCAAAACGAAAATGGAAAATTCACCCGCTCAAGCTGGACTCAAGGCATGAATGACGGTCTAGCATCTGAAGATGCCGGTGCCTTATTCTTTGATGCCGATGGCGATGGCGATAATGACTTGTATGTAGCTTCAGGTAGCAACGAATTTGCTTCCAACGATAAACGCTATGCAGATAGATTCTATCGCAATGATGGCAAGGGCAATTTCACTTACGATAGTAGTGTACTGCCTGCCATTAATAGTAGCAGTTCTTCTGTTTCAGGTTGCGACTTTGATAAAGATGGTGATATCGATCTATTTATTGGTGGTCGCCAGGTTCCCGGAAGATACCTTGCACCTGCTTCAAGCTATATCCTTAAAAATGATGGTGGTAAATTCTCTGACGCTACCGCGCAGGTGGCACCAATGTTGAAGGATATTGGTATGGTAACTAGTGGTTTGTGGACAGACTTCAACAACGATAATAATATCGACCTCATTCTTACAGGCGATTGGATGTCTATTACCTTCCTGAAAAATTCTGGCGGTAAATTCACCGATGTTACCGCTTCAACAGGATTGAACAATGCTACAGGATGGTGGCAAAGTATTACCGGTGCCGATCTGGATAATGACGGTGATATGGATTATGTGGTAGGCAATTTCGGAACTAACCGACGCTATAAAAACACCGTTTCTTCACAAGGAAAACCATTGCCACTGGAAGCATTCTTATACGATTTCGATAAGAGCGGTCAGGAAGATTATATCATGTGCTATTATCAGCATGATAAACTTTTCCCTGTTAAAACGCGTGAGCGTATGATTGAACAGATTCCTTCATTTGAAGAGAAATTCCCAACATGGAATGAATATGGTATCGCTACCGTTCAAGATATGTTTGGCAAAGATCTGGATAATGCCATTCATCGCACCGCTTACATCTTCCATTCTTCAGTTTTAATGAATGATGGAAATGGTAAGTTCACGATGAAATTCCTGCCAAACGAAGCACAGATCTCTACCATGTTTGGTACTATTATCGATGATTTCAATGAAGATGGCATACAGGATATCCTGATGCATGGTAACTTCTACAATACTGAAATCGAGATTACACGTCACGATGCCGGAACCGGCCTGTTGTTGATCGGAAAGGGTGATGGCACTTTTACACCTAATCGCTCATATATCAATGGATTCAAGAGCGATGGCGATGCGAAAGCATTAGCTACCCTACTCGATTCTAAAACCAAACAACCGGTAATTCTTGCAGGAAACAGCCAAGGTAAAATGCTTGCATTCAGCCTTGTAAAACCAACAAAAACTATCGAGCTGGCAGCAGCAGATGCTTATGCAATTGTGACTCGCACCGACGGCAAAACCACTCGCGTTGAATTATACAGTGGAAGCGGCTATCTTAGTCAAAGCGCTAAATCAATCCGCATAACACCACTCGTAAAACAAGTTGATGTTTATGATTATAAAGGCAATATGCGCACCGTTTATCCCGGTGGCAACCTTGCCTCGAAATAATTTATATGAATCAAATAAAAAGCCGGTAATTAGTTAATTACCGGCTTTTTTTATGTCTATATTTTAGTCAATATCAAATTACAAAAAATCAGGTGGATTCACCATGCGGTATTGCCCATTCAACTTCGCTCTTTCACGCATATCTGACACCTGTTTTACACTTGGCAAAATGCGTTTGATATGCTCTACGATGAGCTTTTGCCGCTCCGTTTCTCGCACGTGTCGCAGCAATTCGTACTCATCTTTAAGATCGAAACCAACGTAATGCCCTAGTCGAAATGATTTAAATGCAAAATCAGGTTTCTCCATCTGCTCGCGAACATCTAAAAGCGAGAATAATTCTACAGTCAGCTCCTCTAATTCCAATGCCAACCTGCTGTGCTTGTCTTCTACATTCGGCAATAAGGAGATGATTGCACCGGCATATAATTTGTCGGGAATTTCGCGCACTACCTCCAACAACCGAAATACTTGCAATCCCCGCACCTGAATATCCATTTCATCATTCGGATATACCTTGTGGATCTTGATTAATTCCATTTCAGTGCCATGGTCAAGCATTTGATTGTTGTCAACCACAGGAATGCCAAAAGTTTTGTTTTCCTTACTGCATTCTGATATCAATTGCTTATAACGAGGTTCAAATATGTGCAGATTGAGCTGCTCGCCCGGAAAGGCAACAAGGTTTAGTGGAAATATGGGAAGGAATTTTTGCATCGTATTTCTTATTTCCTCTCACCGGCTCTTACATAAACCGGTAAACTATTTACTCGTGGCGGTATAGGACAAGAATAATTATGACTATAAAAACAATAAGGTTGATAGGCTAAATTAAAATCTAATTGCATTGCGCCGGGTTGAAGCTTATGCACATCAAGATACCTTCCCCCTTCATAAGTTTCCTGTCCATTTGTCTTATCATAAAACGGAACAAAATAAGATTCCTTATGTTCAACCTGATAGTAGGTGACATTTCGATATACTTCCAGCATGCAAATAGTGTCCTTCAGTTTAAATTGGATATTGCCGGCAATCTGATAGATATCAGCCACATCGCCGGTAGCTTGCATGGTAAATATGGGACCATTGGCGATAGGCGAGAAATTCCCTGATACCCTATAGCTTGAATCAATGGGGTAAAATTGCAAACCCTTGAAATTAGCTCTGGCGCTGTCGCTCAACGGACTCCCTTCGCCTGCAAAATATGCCTGCTGATCATTTCTTTGCTTTTGAATGACCTGCGCATAACTCAAATGAGGATCGGGTAATGTTGTTTGCTTTTGCCTGCAGGAAGATGCAAACAATATCAACACGCACCCCATTAACGAGAAGTAAAATCTGCTGCCCATCGTAGGTCAAATGTAGAAAAAATCTTTACTTTATGCATCCATTTAAACCGCCATGGCATCGCTGTTCGATATTGAAGCTTTCCGCGACTACTGTTTGTCGAAAAAAGGTGTTACCGAAGAATTTCCTTTTGGTCCAGATACACTTGTCTACAAAGTAATGGGTAAAATGTTCGCATTGTCGGGGCTCGATGAAATAGGTTTTTCGATGAACTTGAAATATAATACAGAACATATTGATGAACTTCGCGATAAATACCCTGCTGTTCAACCCGGCTATCATATGCATAAGCGACATTGGAATACAGTAATGGTTGACGGGAGCATTCCTGTTAAAGAATTAAAATCGTTGATCGATCATTCCTATTCGCTTGTTGTTGATAGCCTTCCGAAAAAATTGCAGGCAGAACTGAATGCCTTGAAGTAAATGATAAGTGAAGACCAAATACTATATATCGACAATCATCTGATTGCCATCAATAAAAAGCCGGGAGAGATCTCGCAATCTGATGTTACAGGCGATGTAAGTTTGCTGGAGGATGTAAAGCTGTTTATCAAAGAAAAATATAACAAGCCCGGGAATGTTTACGTCGGACTAGTTCATCGCATTGACCGACCGGTAAGTGGGGTTTTGCTGTTTGCACGCACGAGTAAAGCTGCAGAGCGACTTTCGCAGATGATCAGAGACAGGGCATTTAAAAAAACTTATTGGGCGGTAGTGAAGCAAATGCCCAAGGAGCCTGAAGGCCGATTGGAAAATTATTTGTTAAAAAATGCACAGATGAATAAATCGTTTGTGGCAAAAAATGAAAAAGGTGGTGCCAAAAAAGCAGTGCTGCACTATCGATTAATTTACTCACTTGAAAGATACCATCTACTTGAAGTAATTTTAGAAACAGGTCGTCATCATCAAATTCGCGCACAATTATCGGCAATTGGCTGTCCGATAAAGGGCGATTTGAAATATGGATTTGACAGGAGTAATCCGGATGGTTCCATACATCTGCATGCGCGTTCAATAAGTTTTGAGCATCCTGTTACACATGCTGCAATCACCATCATAGCTCCCCCACCGCAGGATGTCATCTGGAATGCCTGCTTGAAAGTTGCGGAACAACAATAAAAAAACCCGCCAAAAGCGGGTTCAAATATTTTAAAGAAGTTTATTAATTATTCATCAGAACCACCGCCCAATCGAGCATCAGGGAACATAAAGCTGATTCCGAGGTGGAAACCTACAAATGCATTGTGCGAAGCAAGATATCTGTTCTCGCCTTGTGCAGGACGTAACTCACGAGTTTCCTTCGCATTGATATCAAACAATCCGAAATAACCGCGGAACGATGGCGTGAAATAGAGCTTATCATTCACATAAATGTCTGCACCTATTCCAATCAAAGCGCCAACATCAAGTTTTGTAAAAAATTCTGTCCCGTCTGAACCCGCATTTCCGCTAAAATCAGGAACAGCATCAAATGGAGCATGAAATCCTGCCTGCTCTACCGGTTTTTGATCATCAGGATCCAAATCATATAAATCAGCCGTATACTGCTGGTCTGCACCAAGTAAATAGCCAAATTGCAAACCACCTAACATCTGATATTTGATCGCATCCTTGGAATCACCCTCCATGTATTTAAACAATACAGGCACTTGCAAGTAAGTCAAATCAACATATCTGTAAGTAAGCACTTTTGTGCGCAAATCAGGCTTTGTTGAATCGGTAATAGGACCGAAGTCTTTAATGATATCGGAATAATCTTGCCCCATTTGACTGTAATTCAGTTCTACCTGCCAGCCGAAATTATCATCCCAGTTATATCCCAGCGACATACCGCCGAGCTTGCCATACTTATACTCATAGTCCATTTGTGAGTATTCGTAATTATTCTGATTAATTATCCAGATGCTGTTCATCTGTGCATGGAAACCAAAATGCAGTCCCTGCTGTGCGGAGGCTACACCTGCTATTCCCAGGAAGGCAATGATGAGTAGTGTCGCTTTTTTCATACCAATTGGTTGGATCGTTCGCAGCGAATATACAACCTTTGTTTATTTCACTATGAAGGCAATCAACAATTTAGCCTTTTTATGTATATAAAACAGTTCGTGGAGGGTAGTACTCATTTGTCACATATTTCCTTATTTTATAATTCCTATATTACTGTATATCAATATTTTAAATATTTTTTTGTGGATATATTTTATTGTTTACCATGTCACTGAATGTCAAACCTAGAAACAAAATTTACCCCGTATCTTCGCTCCATGTTCAACGTGCATATGGCCGGTCAGTTTTTGCGATATCAAGTGCGCGCATTGAGTCGCTACGAGTTGCATTCGCCATTTCTATTCGATTTGGAAGAGAAAGTACTGCACGACAAGCGCCATTTCTACGCCTTTGATGAGATTGAATATCGCAGGGAGTTACTGCTTGCTGAAGATCAAACCATTTCTGTGAGCGATTTTGGCGCCGGCAGCCATGTGCATAAATCCCCGGAACGACGGGTTTCCGATATTGCCAAAACAAGCCTGATCACCCCACATTTCGGACAAATGCTCTACCGGTTAGTACAGTATTTACAACCGGTTACCCTCCTTGAAATGGGCACATCGCTAGGAATTAGCTCCTTGTATATGGCTAAAGCTGTCCCTGGTGCACAACTCATCACGCTTGAAGGCAGCAGTGCGATTGCACAAATAGCCCGAAAACAACATATAGCACTGGATGCAAAGAATATTACAATAATGGAAGGCGAATTCAATGCTACCCTACCCTCAGCACTGAATGCCTTAAAAAAAATAGACCTGGCTTTTATCGATGGCAACCACCGATTTGAACCTACGGTCGCCTATTTTGAGTCTATTTATCCATATTTACACGAACACTCTATATTGGTGTTTGACGACATACACTGGAGTACCGGAATGGATAAGGCATGGAATGTCATCAAATCCGATGCGCGGGTAACTTGCAGCATCGATCTTTTCTACAAAGGAATAATTGCCTTTCGCCCGGAATTCCGTCAGCCGCAGCATGTTGTTTTGCGCTATTAAGACCAATTAACACAGTTTAACCGCACTGTAAGGCAATCTGCCATCCTTCTTAATTACCTTTATGCCTTATAATAATACCTATATGAGAAAACGAATGATGATAAGCATGTGTTTACTCCTGCTGGCAGGAATCATGCATGCGCAATCTCCACTACCCTCCAACTTCTTCCTCAAAACCTTGCCCAATGGCTTGCAAATGCTGGTGATTGAAGACCCTACCGTTCCACTTGCTACGATTGAAATTGTTGTAAAGAATGGTTCTTATACTGAGGACAGCACATTCAACGGCCTTTCGCACATGTATGAACACATGTTTTTCAAGGCGAATAAATCGCTGCCAAGTCAGGAAGCTTTCCTCGAAAAAGTGCAAGAACTGGGTGTAGTATTTAATGGCACCACCAGTAATGAACGCGTAAATTATTTCATCACATTAAGCAATGCGAAATTAGGCGAAGGTCTTGTATTTATGAATAATGCCATTCGCTACCCATTATTTCTGGAGCAGGAAATGAAAAATGAAAATCCTGTTGTTGACGGCGAATTTCAACGCAACGAATCTAACCCTGTATTCTTCCTGTTCGACGATTTGAATCGTCATATGTGGAAATCAAATTACTATCGCAAAAATGCTATCGGTTTACATGATGTGATTCTTACCTGTACACCTGAAAAAATGCGTATCATCCAGGAGAAATATTATTATCCTGACAATAGTCTTATTGCCATTGCCGGCGATGTAAAACATGATGATGTATTTGCACAAGTAGAAAAAATCTATGGCGATTGGAAACCGGGTGGCTTCGACCCATTCCAGAAATGGCCTATACCTGAATTCGAACCTTTGAAAGGTGTTGAGAATTTTGTTACTATTAACGAAAATGCTCAGATCCCGATGTTTATCACAGGCTATCATGGCCCGGATACTCGAAATGATGTAAAAGCTACTTATGCTGCCGATGTTTTTAGTTACTTATTAAATCTGTCGGACAGCAAACTGCGCCAGGAGCTAGTGGAAACAGGTCTTGCTTATGATGTCAATGTTGGTTATCAAACATGTAAATACACCGGACCTATCAATATTTTCCTTGTACCAAATCCTGCAAAAGTGAGCGAAGCATGGAAAACATTACAGGAAAATATCGGGCAATGGGCTAGTCCGAATTACTTCACCGATGAACAATTGGAAACAGCTAAAAATCAGCTAGCCATTCAGGATGCTTATGACAAAGAAAGCATCAGCAATTATGTACATACTGTTACCTATTGGTGGGCATCTGCATCGCTGGACTACAATACAAATTACATTAAAAATGTTCAGGCAGTGACTCGTGAAGATATTCAGCGTTATGTTGAAACTTATATCATCGACAAGCCGCATGTAAACGGATTATTGTTACATCCGGATATGCTTCAGATGGTTGATGTGAAAGCACTTGGATTTGAAGTAAAACAATAATAACATTTGAACCTCGAAAAATACGTTATGAAAAAAATACAAATAACCATCGTTTTATTGGTGACACTGCTTTCAGCAAATCGCTTGACAGCACAGGATACCAAAGAATATATGGTGGATGGCATCAAGGTCATTCATAAACAGGTACCTAAAGATGTAATCAGCGTGCAGCTATTTATTGAAGGTGGCACTGCCAATTACACGAAAGACAAACAAGGTATTGAGAATCTCACATTGAATTTGATGATGGATGGCGGCACAACCGGCATGTCGAAACTCGAATTCAAATCAGCCGCAGAAAAAATCGGCACTACGTTTAATGCCGGCAGCAATATAGACGCAGGCACACTTAGCATGAATTGCATTAAACTATTTTGGGACGATTCATGGAAACTTTTTTCCGATGCTATACTCCATCCTGCATTTGGCGAAGCTGAATACAATTTGCTCCGCGAACAATTAATTGCAGGTGCACAACAAAGCATGGCAGATCCTGACACGTATCTAGCCTTATTATCCCGCCAGGTAGCATTTGAAAATAAGGATTATGCTAAAGCACCGGAAGGAACTCCGGAAACGCTAACCGGCATCACACTCGATGATGTTAAAACCTATTACAAGAAAACAATAGGCAAAAAACGCGTATTCCTTGTAGTAGTTGGAAATATTTCTCAAGAAGACCTGACTGCCAAAATTCACAATACGCTTGCAGCATTACCCGGCGGAAGCCCGGCATCATCTGAAAGTCGCACATTGATCACGCAACCTAAAACATATATTGAAGATCGCGACATCGCAACCAATTACATTCGTGGTATCATGAGTGCTCCATTTGCGAACGATGCGGAAGGTATTGCGTATCGCGTAGCGATTTCAATTGTTGGTGACAGATATTTCACCGAATTGCGCACAAAACGCAGTCTCAGCTATGCTCCGGCAGCTTTCTATGCAAACGCAGGTATCACCAATCCTTATGGCGTTATTTATATCACTACCATCGATCCTAAACAAAGTATGCAGGTGATGGTGGATGAATTAAATAAAATCAAAAAAGAAGGTTTTACTGAAAAAGAATTGCGCGATAAACAACAGGAATTCTTAACTACCTATTACCTCACACTCGAAACAACTGCTAATCAAAGCAATGCATTGGGTATGGCGGAAATGAGCGGTGGATGGGAAAATCTTGATAAAATAACCGCTGCTGTAAACAGCCTGAAACTTGAAGACATTAATGCTGTTTTCGACAAATACAGCAATGCCATTGTTTGGACATATTTGGGTAAAAAATCTGCTATTTCTGAAGCTGATTTCCCTCAAACAACACCAAAGGAAAAGAAAAACAAACCGTATTGATTGCGGTATTCATGGTATAAAAAAACCTCCGTCAATTGCGGAGGTTTTTTTATTGCTGTAATTTATCGTCACTCGTTCAAAAAAATCTGTTTGAGTTCTTTTGCTTCTTCCGGTTTCATACGTCCGGCTAAAATCAAACGCAATTCTCTTCTTCGCAACGCCGAAACAAAGCGGCGCTTCTCATCGTCATTCTCAGGTTCTATTTCCGGAACGGAAACCGGTCTGCCGTCATCATCCAACGCAACAAAAGTGAGATAAGCCTCATTGCATTTTACTTTTTCATGCGTGCGGAAATTTTCTTTGAAAACTTCTACGAATATCTCCATACTCGAATTAAATGCTCTCGTCATACGCGCCGAAATAGTTACGATGTCCCCTATTTTGATCGGACGACCGAAACTCACATTATCTACCGCAGCGGTAACTGCTACTCTATTGGCATGCTTGCTGGCACATATACCACAGGCAATGTCCATCCATTTCAATAGATTTCCTCCCATTAAGTTGTGCATAGGATTGGTATCGTTCGGCATAACGATCTCCGTAAAGGTGGTTGCCGATTCTGAAACACGCTTCGAAGCCATAGTGTAAATATTGCCGCAAAGGTAACCATTATTGCCCTATCGCCTTCAGCATGCCGATTTGTGGCATTTTGAGTATCATTGTATGACTTATCAAGCTGCCGTAACTGAACTATTTATTTTATTTATATGTATATACATACAAATGCGTAATTTAGCCCTATGGAGCGCAGGAAATTCATTAAAGCAGGAACATTTAGCTTATTAGCCATGCAACTAAAGGAATTCAGCAATACCTTTCAACAGGAACAAGATATCGTAATGCCTGCAATGTTTGTTGGGCATGGAAATCCGATGAACGCCATTGAAGACAATGAATTCAGTCGCGGATGGGAGGCCCAGGGAAAGTTATTACCTGTTCCCAAAGCAATTTTATGTATTTCAGCCCACTGGCTCACGCGAGGAACAAGAGTAGCTGCCATGGAAAAACCGGAAACAATTCATGATTTCGGCGGATTCCCGCAAACCTTATTTGATGTGCAATACCCTGCTCCCGGATCACCGGAATTTGCAAAAGAAACCAGCACTGTCATCACCAAAACAAAAGTAGAACTTGATTTTGAGTGGGGCCTTGATCATGGATGCTGGAGTGTATTAAATAAAATGTTCCCAAATGCCGATATCCCGGTATATCAATTGAGTATCGACTATTATCAAACACCTGCTTATCACTATGCATTGGCTGAAGAATTGAAATCACTCCGCAAAAAAGGGGTATTGATAATGGGCAGTGGCAATATTGTGCATAATCTTGGCATGGTGCAATGGGCAGATACTGCGTATGATTGGGCGATTGAATTTGACACGAAGATCAAAGAATTCATTGACGCGCGAAATCACCAAGGTGTAATCAATTATAAAGATTTGGGTAAATCGGCATTACTGTCAGTGCCAACCAATGATCACTTTTTGCCATTGATATATACACTCGGCGTTACCGATACCAAAGAAGCGATCTCATACTTCAATGAAAAAAATACCATGGGCGCCGTTTCCATGCGCTCATTTGTGGCAGGATTATCGTAATATCCTTTTCAGGTATTCAACAATGGTAATTTAGATAAAACCTGCAGCTATCATTAATGCCTTTTCTTTTTAAATAAAGGCTGCTTGTTAGTATTGCGTTCTCGGGAAGTAATTTTCTCGCGCAAACCCGGGTTTGATTTCCTTCCGGCAAGTAATTCTTCCTGCACTACAATATTCGAAGTGCCGACATTTGGATTTGGATTAACAGTGGTAGCAGCTATTCCTTGCCCACCATGTGGAACAGGTTCTGTATGTTGAACAAATCCGACAGACAATGAAGTGAAGGCCGCCGGAGAAATGCGTGCCGACTGTCCGAACACAGGCATGGCCGCAATAACAAAAAGGATAATGATGCAACGCTTCATAACAGTAAAACGAAGGTGTATTGCAAAATTATATCGGAAATGCATCGGTGCTTCAATTTTGATTGAATTTGACAATGCTGTGAAATATGCTTATCACAGAATTAGCGGTTAATAGTTGTGATGTACTGATTACCAACACATTAGCCTATTTTAATCGAAATGAAGCCAAGCGCATTGTGTATATTTGCCCTCAAAATGCAAAATACATGAACCTGCACGAATATCAGGGTAAAGAGCTCGTAAAACGCTTTGGCGTTAAGATTCAGGAAGGCATTCCGGTAGATACTCCGGAGCAAGCAGTTGAAGCCGCACGTCAGTTACAGGCAGCTACAGGTGCTAATATTTGGGTGGTAAAGGCGCAAATCCATGCCGGCGGTCGAGGTAAGGCCGGAGGTGTGAAAGTGGCAAAAAGCCTTGATGAAGTGTATGAAAAGGCTTCAAAAATATTAGGTGCTACACTCATTACCCCACAAACAGGTGCAAACGGGAAAAAAGTCCATAAAGTGCTTGTTGCAGCTGATGTGTACTATCCCGGCGCCTCTGATACCAAAGAATTTTACATGAGCATCCTGCTCGACCGCGAGAAAAGCCGCAATGTAATTATCTATTCTACGGAAGGTGGTATGGACATAGAAGAGGTGGCTGAACACCATCCGGACAAACTCCATAAGGAATGGGTAGACCCTACTGTAGGTATCCAGGCATTTCAGGCTAGAAAAATTGCTTTCAACCTCGGTTTGAGCGGTGCTGCCTTCAAGGATATGGTGAAATTCGTGACGAGTCTTTATAATGCATACGTGGGTAACGACTGTTCACTGCTCGAGATAAACCCGGTTTTGAAAACCTCTGATGACCAGATCATTGCGGTTGATACGAAATGTGTTGTAGATGGCAACGCGCTGTATCGCCATGCAGATATTATGGGCATGCGCGATATCACTGAAGAGGATCCGACGGAAGTAGAAGCCGGTGAAGCAGGTCTCAACTTCGTTAAATTAGATGGCAACGTGGGATGTATGGTGAATGGAGCCGGATTGGCGATGGCAACCATGGATATCATTAAAGCATCAGGCGGTAATCCCGCTAACTTTTTGGATGTGGGTGGAACGGCAGATGCAAAACGCGTTGAAACGGCATTTAAGATCATATTGAAAGATCCGAATGTAAAAGCAATTCTTGTAAATATTTTCGGTGGCATTGTGCGTTGCGATCGCGTTGCACAAGGTGTTATCGATGCATATAAAAACATCGGCAATATTCCGGTGCCAATTATCGTGCGCTTACAAGGTACTAATGCCGAAGAAGCTAAGAAAATGATCGACGACAGTGGACTTCAGGTGCGTTCTGCAATTCTTCTGAAAGAAGCTGCAGCACTGGTTAAGGAAGCTGTGCTATAATGTGAATTCTAACTTTTTAAAATAGAAAAGGATGGCAACCCCATCCTTTTTTTTATATCCCTAAAATAAAAATACCCCACCAATTTTTCAACCGGAGGGGTAAGTTGTTCAAGTATGAAAAGAAATTGCTTGCGATTTGAACTCAGCTCAAAAATAGATTTGAGTTAGTATTTTCAAGTATTCGCACTTTAGCCGGGGCACTTGAAGCAGCCCCCGCCTGGATTCTTGCGGCGGGCAGGCTTACTGAAGGTTGTAAAGGCCATTCAAGTAACGAAGAATAAAGGGCGAAGACATAGAAAAGACACCAAAGGTATTATTGAGATGTGTTCTACATAATCATTCTAATTACGCAATCTGTAAACGCCGAATTAATTCAGTGTTTGCAAATGTTTAGCTTCATCAAGTATGCGCATGGCACTTTGTAAAATAGCAGTATCTTCCAATCGCACTACACCGCCACTGATTCCTTTTTCAAAATGGACGTCGGCAATTTTTCCCGGAGCTTCAAAATGTTCAGCTCCGAAATAATTTCTGACGGCATCCACTTCAATGTGCAGTTCCTCGGCGATGCGCTCCATACTGCCGTGTGGCAAGGCATCTTTGATGTGTCGCAACTCTTCGAATGTGATAACCATAATTGTTCGATTTAGGTGAGAAAATTGTATTGCAATATACCACGATACTAGCCCGCTTTTTCGATATTTCCAAGAAAAAAGTGAGGTTTTTTTCGTTTAATTTCATCATTTCTGGCATTGCTTTTGTGGCGAATAAAAAAACGGGGTTTCTATACATATTTTTGTATGAATTTCATACGAAACAGGTAATTTTCATGCGTTATTCTATGCATCTTCTCATGTGAACCCTAAACCCTCCACTACCATGCGGGCAAAACTCATCTGGCCTGGGCTTCTTGCACTAGGTTTGTACGCTTGTAACGCCGACAGGAATACAATAGCCATCAAAACCGGCGATTTCCCTGAAACAATAGAACTCAGGCAGAATCTGGAAATACATCTCAACCAGCATGTATTTAACGATTCGCTATTCGACAAATGGGTTGACGCCGATTTGTTGCAGATAGATCCACCCGTAGAAGGGCGTTTTAAAATCGTTTCCAGCGATGCTTTCTATTTCTCGCCTTCTAAAGGATTTGCAGAAAGTGAAGCCTATACAGCAACACTTGGTAAGGATCTTTTCAATTATACCGATCTGAAATTAGCACTGAAATCAGCACCGGTAAACTTTCATACTACTTTGCTCGACCTGACGGCAGTGAATACATATTGGTTTCTGGAACCCACTTCAGGGGAAGTAAAATTGAATGCCGGACTGCAATTTACAGCCTCAGTGGATCCGCAAACACTTGGCGATATGTTAACAGTGAAAGTTGATGGCACTAATAAAACTTCAAGTATTACCTCCACTCAATCAGCTGATAATATGGCAGTTACCATCAGTGGCATATCTCCAAAAGCTAAAGATCAAGACCTGAACATAGACATTCGCGCCGGAATTGGATCACCGGGTTCACGTTACAAAACGCCGAAACCTTTGCATATGAAAGTTCCTGTTGCTCCGGTGGAAGATCTTGAGATCAGAGATATTACTGCAAACCATGACGGCATAGTGGGAACTATAACGGTAGAATCAAATCAACAGTTCAGCAATACTAATCTTGAAGAACTGGTGAAAATTGAACCCTCCATTCCAGTTACCATTGAAAAAACTTTGAACGGACTAGTCGTAACCAGCGAGCAATTTAATGCCTCACAAACCTATGTGATTATACTTTCAGATAAATTGAGAGGTGTAGCCGGAGGAAAAATGGTAGATACCTATCAGCAATCTGTCACCTTCGGAGAACTGGAGCCATCCATTGAATTCACACAACAAAAAGCACGCTATCTCGGCGGTAAGGGAGAACGTAATATTTCAGTAAGAATTGTCAATGTTCCTAAAGTGCAGGTCAATGTTGTGAAAATTTATGAAAACAATATCCTTGCATTCTTGCGCGACGGCTTCTCATGGGATTGGTATGAATCATATGATGCAGAAGAAGAATATTGGGACTACCACGATTATCAAAATGTAAATACATCGTTGTATGGCAACGTTGTTTATACGGAAGAAATAGAAACTTCGAAACTCGAAAAGTATAATTCCGCCAGAGTATTGCATCTCGATTTTACAGATAAATTGGAACGCTTCGATGGTATATATGTAGTAACCGTTAGTGCTGCTGAAAAAGTATGGCTAACCGATGCTCAAATCGTTTCAATTTCAGACATCGGCCTCATAGCAAAAGCAACGGAGGATGAACTGGTAGTATTTGCCAATTCCATTCAGACCGCTGAACCGATGAGTGGTATTAAAGTATCATTTATCAGTTCCAACAATCAGAAACTGTATACGGCAAGCACCGATAAAAACGGAGTTGCAAGGTTTACGGGATTGAAACAAAACATGCCCGATTTCAATGTAAATCTAATCACGGCAAAAAATGGAAGCGACTATAATTACCTTCCCTTTAGCGAAACTGAAGTAAGCACTTCGAGATTTGATGTAGGTGGTAAAAGATTAAATAGTTCTGATATAGATGCTTTCCTGTATCCCGAGCGCGATTTGTATCGTCCCGGCGAAACCATGCATATTGCAGGCATTTTGCGTACATACGACTGGCAATTGCTTGACCGTATCCCCGTGAAGATCAAAGTAATCTCGCCGAGCGGAAAGGATTTCAAAACACTCCGAAAAACTATCGATGATCAAGGTGGATTTGAAACAGGAATCGATATCCCGAAAAATGCCGTTACAGGAACATACACCGTTCAATTGTTTTCGTCGAATGATATTTTATTGGCATCGGAATATATCAGCATTGAAGAATTTATGCCTGATAGAATCAAGGTTTCCGGTTCACTCAATAAACAGAATTACTATCCCGGTGAAAGTGTTCAGTCGACCATAGTTGCCAATAATCTATACGGCACTCCCGCAGCTGAGCGCAATTACGAAAGTGAATTTAATTTGCAACAGCATTTTTTCTCTTCAAAAAAATATCCTGCTTATAATTTTCAGATTTCCGGAGGCACCACCTATTTCCCTTCGCAAAATGCCGAAGGCCAGACAGATGAAAATGGTCAAGCTGTTCAATCCTACACCATAGATCAAACCTACAGCAAGGTTGGTCTTCTCGACGGTCGGATTTTAAATACTGTTTTTGACGAATCGGGCCGACCTGTTTACCAAGTGCAGAATTTCACCGTCATCACACAAAGCAATCTATTAGGTATAGGCGAATTTGATTACTATGTAAAAGTAAAATCGCCATTGCGTATTCCGATGATTGCTGTCGACAAAGACGATAAAGGATATAAAACTCAGGACGCCCATGTAGAAATCATTAAATACGATTATGAAACGGTGATCGAGAAACATCGCAATTATTATTCATATCGCTCAAACAGAAAAGAGAAGATGCTTCAATCCTATGATAAGAAAATCAGTGGCGATCAGGATGGCATTTGGTTCACCCCGCAACAATCCGGAGAATATCAAATACGCTTATATTTAAAAGATGCTAAAGCATACGTTGAAAAGTCATTCTATGCTTATGGATGGGGTTCAACACAAAACAATTCGTTTGAAGTAAATACAGAAGGTAACATCAATATCATTTCCGATAAACCAAAGTATGATCTTGGCGAAGAAGCTGAATTCTTATTCACTACCCCATTCAATGGAAAACTATTGGTTACCGTTGAACGCGAAAAGGTAATTGAATATCATTACCTGGACACTGAAAAGAAAGCTGCTTCATTAAAAATAAAAATGAATCAGTCGCACGTGCCGAATGTATTTGTAACAGCCACTTTATTCCGACCAAACGACGAAAGTGGTATGCCTTTGACAGTTGCTCATGGCATCATCAATGTAGAAGTAAAAAATCCTGCGAAGGCGATACCGTTGACAGTGACGCATGAAGATCATTCACGCGCAAATACGAAACAAACTATCAATATAAAGACGGCACCAAATGCGCAGGTAACTGTTGCTGTTGTTGATGAAGGCATTTTGCAAATCAAGAATTTCACCACACCGGATCCTTACAACTGGTTTTACATGCAACATGCTTTAGGTGTGTTCAGTTATGATCTCTATGCTTATTTGTATCCTGAAATTTATCTTAAGAAGATGTTGAGCGGTGGCGATGCCATGATGAATGAAGGCAGATTGAATCCCATGACCGCAAACAGAGTAAAGCTTGTGAGTTATTGGAGTGGTATCCTAAAGGCAGATGCATCCGGAAAAATAGCATACACCATTGATATTCCTCAATTCTCCGGAGATCTGCGTGTAATGGTTGCAGCATATCGCAACGATCAGTTTGGTGCCAGTGAATCGCATATGAAAGTGAGCGATCCATTGGTAATGACTACTTCCCTACCCCGCTTCCTCACTCCCGGAGATACGATAGATGTGCCAATTACACTTGCCAATACAACAGATAAAAAAGCAAGCGGTAAAGTGACCATGTCTATTGAAGGACCGATCAAAGTGGTTGGCAGCAGTACACAACAATTCAATGCAAATGCGAACAAAGAAGCTCGAAGTGTATTTAAAATTGTTGCCTGGGGAGCTACAGGAAATGCGAAGGTGAAAGTCCAATCTTCAGCATTAGGAGAAACATTTACCGACATTACTGAAATTCCGGTAAGACCGCCTGCAGGATTGCAGAAATACAGTGGGGAAGGTTACCTTGACGGCAATAAATCGATAACGGTTAATATGCAACCAAACCTTATCAGTTCATCTGCCAAGGCTCGCCTGATGATCAGTTATAATCCTCTTGTTCAATTTGCCGATGATCTTGATTATCTGGTGCAATATCCGCATGGTTGCGTTGAGCAAATGACTTCAAGTGCGTTCCCGCAACTGTATTATGCCGATATGGTGAAATCATTCTACAGTAAGGAGCGTCCGGATCTTGACCCTGCATATAATGTTCAGGAAACTATACGCATTTTGCAAAGCATGCAAATGTATAATGGCGCGTTGACATACTGGCCCGGAGGTGGATATGAAAGTTGGTGGGGAAGTATTTATGCCGCACATTTCTTGCTTGAAGCGAAAAAAGCCGGTTACGATGTAGACCAAAAAACACTAGATAAACTATTAGGTTATTTACGCACGATGTTGAAGCAGAAAAAAACCTATGTGTATTATTATGATAAAGGTCTCAGTGTTGAAATGGCTGCACAGGAAGTATTTTATTCTATGTATGTTCTGGCGGTATCGGGAAAGGCTGAAATGTCGATGATGAATTATTACAAAGCGAATCTCAGCATGGTACCACAGGATGGTAAATATCTTTTGGCCATGAGTTATATGCTGGCAGGTGATAAACGCAGTGCAGATAAATTGTTGCCGGGTGGCTTTACCGATGCAGATCCCAAACAACAATTCAATGGCAGCTTCAACAGTCCGATTCGCGACAGGGCAATTGCCTTGAACTGTATGTTGGAGGCAGATCCTAATAATCAGCAAATAGGACGCTTGTCACAACAACTATCAGAGATGGTAAAAAATGCTCGCTATATGAATACGCAGGAACGCGCATTTACCTTCCTTGCATTCGGAAAATTAGCGAAACAGTCGAAAGAACATAATGCGAAAGTTGTAATTAAAATCGGAGGCAAAGAAGCAGGCACTTTCGATGGCACGGATTTAGTTATTGAAGATACCAAAATGGCTTCTTCACCGGTAACACTTAATTCCTCAGGTAGTGGTCGCGTTTATTATTTCTGGTATGAGGAAGGTGTTTCTGCTGACGGCTCCGTAAAACTTGAAGATAATTTTTTGAGGGTTCGCAAGTCATTTTTTAATCGATGGGGTCAACCAATAGATCTTAAAAATATCCATCAGAATGATTTGGTTGTTGTTAAGATCAGCTTGGTAAGTGCTACCGGCACCTACGTTGAAAATATCGCGATTACGGATATACTTCCTGCAGGATTTGAAATTGAAAACGACCGACTCCGTGCCACTAATTCTATGCCATGGATTCAAAATCAGTCGGAAGCACAACATGAAGATATTCGCGATGACAGGATATTATTGTACACGGATGCTACGGCTAAGGAAAAATATTTCTATTATACAGTCAGAGCAGTTACTACCGGAACATTTAAAATGGGACCGATAATGGCTGATGCCATGTATAATGAGGAATATCATTCTTACAATGGCGGAGGATGGGTGACCATTAAAAAATAAGAAATGAAAAAGGGGTGTTAAAGCCCCTTTTTTTATACCTTATAAATTCAATTTGTTTTTATTGTTTGTGGTGTGGGTTTTTTCGTACTAAGACGGGAAGGGGCGCAAGGCGCGAAGCATGTGGTGTGGATTGGTGGTGTCGGTTTTTTCGCGCGGAGGGCGCGCTTGAGTTATTGATGCGATGAAGTTTATCGACTATTAAAAAATCTGCGGGAAAAAATTTTATGAACTTTTTTTACAGTGCGTTAGTTAACCGGCGTCAGGCATTTTTTAATACTTAACTCGAATACTACTATTAAACTCCTCCGGAACAGAAATTACAGATCCTTTTTCGTTGTAGAATGTCATTTTATACTCTCCTCTATCCAAGGCTTCATTTACATCTGTATATTTATTTAGAAAATCCTCTACTACCAGCACTTCTTTCCCTTTATCATCCGTTAAAATCACTTTTACATTTGTATTCGGGCGTAGAACATGCTGCAATTTTGCCATTTTATTGGCACCATTTACTACCCATGCAGGTGAGTTTGGATCTATAGGGTGCTTACCTTTTCCGGATACTACTGTGTCTTTTACTACGGTAACTTGTAATGCATCATCCACCACAACTTTTCCTGCATAATTATTTGTTCCGTCAGAAATGAGATATTTATAATTTCCGGCTCCTGCTATATCTAATTCCAGCGTTGGCCCAACCTGAGCGGCATCGTTATTGAAAACAACGGCTGAATCTTTTAAAACCGTCAACTTATATGTCGCTGCAATTTTATCATATGGGATGTTGAGAATGGTTTTGCTATTGATAATAAACGCCATAGTTTGCATATCGGCAGCAGTCTCATCACCTATTGTATCAACCGTAACCTCTCCGGGATTTTCCAAAAACCATTGTTGCGAAACGGGGTCAGTTCGCCAGAAATCAACCAGATCTTTCGATACTTTTTCAATTCCCTTTTCAGTAGGATGGACTCCATCATTTGAAATCATATCTCTGGTTAAGGTATAGCCATCTTTGCGTGGTTTCTCACCTTGCGTCCAGAAATACGGTCCCCAAAGTATCAACGGAGAAACGGCATTTGCACCTTTGAAAGCTAATTCCTCGCTGCCATTGATCTGATTTTCTATTAATTGCTTACACACCCATCCATTGATATATGCTTTCGGTTCGCGATGTTTATCCTTTGCATCGGCAGGCATAAAATCAGTTGTATGTCGGCCGGATACATAAAACAATTTTACATTCGGATAATGCTCCTTGCAAAACCTAACCATGTAGGTGAACTCCTTTGTCAGTTGGGCAATGCGTAAATCGAAATTATTCTCGCGATTGCGGAGATTATCCTCTTGAAACCAAATAACCTGAATCTGATTAAGATCCATTCCTGCTTCCCTAACGCGCTGGTCTATAACACTCCAATAGTTTGCTGCAGGATTCATGATATCACTCAAATCCTGTCCGCCAATCCCACAATTTACAAACGTTAGCTCCTTATTAACTCCTGCTGCTTCCGGAATCTGATGTTCCAAGCCCTTGCTAAACATGGCAACGGTACTTGCACCAAGGGCAATAACCCCTATCCTACCCTTAGGATCCGGTTTCCCGGACTTGTCGAGTGGTTGAACCGACTGAGCCATAGCCATTGCATCGGCATAGAATGCAGCAGGCATGGAATTGCTGCCATTGGGATATAATCCACCCTGGCGACCCATAAAAGTGCCTGTGCCGAGTTCATCAATTGGAGGCAAATCATTCACATCGCCGCTTTGTGCCTTAACAAAAAGGGAACTAAAAACTGAAAATATCGATAATAGCATCAAACGCTTCATTTGAGGGGTTTTTATTGAATTTTAACAAATATCATACCTTTATTGAAAAGTTAGGCGTTTTTTTTGCTGCAAGGTTATGATGTCTATTTCTATTCTCACACGTTATATATTGTTGTTACTGAGTTTCCTCCCCTTTTCCGCCTTTTCCCAGGCTATGTTGGGTTATACTGATATGCAAGGTGATTATTATGTAAGCGACAGTGGAAGGATAGTGCATTTGGAACATCTTCGCGTAAAATCTTCACAACCGGCTGCAAACAGCATCGCTTATATTTCAAACACGGGAAATCTGGTATATTACAGTAATCATGAACAGGTAAAGCTGGATATCACCAACCCCACTTTTTATAAAAATACCGATCACTATTTGTATTACAGCACAGGAGGAAGTTTTTCCGTGTACAATGGTAAAGAACGCAAGTACCTGGGATACATACAACAATATCCGTATGCCTTCGCCGATAGCATTGCAGCTGTGCACGACTATTCCGGATATTTCTATACCTATGTAAATGACTTGTTCATCGAATTGGAAAATCAACCGGTTTTAAAGGTAATTGCAGGTGACAATATTCTCGCATACGTAAATCATATTGGTCAGTTTAAAGCTTATTATCAAGGTAATAAGGTTGATCTTGATGATTACGCTCCCATCACTGCACAGGCTGCCGGAAGTATCATCGCTTACATCGATAATTACCAATACATGAAAGTATATTATCAAGGTAGCATTCATGAATTATTTAATTTACCGGAAATAAATTGTCTTAGCACTACAAGTTCAGGGGACCCTCTTCTTGCTTCATGGTGTAATGGTCCGGTAGTCACAGACGTTCAAAGCGAACTACCTGTTTTCCAAGTGGGCGATGACATGGTTGCCTATATCGATGATATGGGGCGATTTAATGTATTCTACAAAGGCAATATTGTTGCATTGGAAAGTCAGCCGCCAAAACAATATACCGTGGTCGACAGAGTTTTATATTATACAGACGAAAATGACTATCTGAAAGTATTTTGCAATGGTGAATTATCGATTGTAGAAACCTATACCCCATCGCGTATTGAAGCTGATGGTGAAGTATTGGCTTATATGGATCTGGACAAACGATTGAAGGCATTTTATTTAAATACATCTGTTGATGTTTCCGAAAATATAGTATTAGATTTCAGTTTGAATAACACCTTACTGATGTATAGTGAGATCCCGAATAAATACAAATTCTATTCCCTCGAATAAAAATGGGATTACTCCCTACATTTAGAAACTTCTTTTCACGTGCACGTATTTTGCGGATAATTCATCATGCGCTTGCCACAGTGCTGATAGTTTTCACCTTGTTTCTGCTGTTGAACCTGGTATTTCCGATGCATGTTAAGATTGATTATTCGCAGACTGTAACTGCAGCTGATGGAACAGTACTGCACGCATTTCTGACCACTGACGATAAATGGCGCATGATGACTGAGTTGTCGGAGATCACGCCGGAAATGCAAAAAGCAATAATTTTTAAGGAGGATAAATATTTCGAATTACATCCCGGAGTAAATCCTCTTGCGATATGCAGAGCGCTGTTCAATAATATTCGCACCGGGCACCGAACATCAGGGGCCAGTACCATCACCATGCAAGTAGCTCGTATGCTGGAACCCAAGGATCGCACTTACGGAAATAAAGTTGTTGAGATGTTCCGCGCCTTGCAATTGGACATGCTGTATTCTAAAGAAGAGATATTGCAAATGTATTTGAATCTGGTTCCTTATGGCGGTAATATTGAAGGCGTAAAAGCTGCATCCATACTTTATCTGCAAAAAATGCCGGCAGTATTATCACTTTCAGAATTAACGGCATTGAGCATTATTCCTAATCGGCCGACCTCACTGGTGCCCGGTCAAAACAATGCACAGATCATTGTTGAGCGAAATAAATGGTTGGAAAAATTCAGAAATGCAGATTTGTTTTCAGATGACATCATAGATGACGCGCTTGCAGAACCGTTTAACGCAAAGCGAACTGAAATCCCGCAACTGGCAAGACATTTCAGCACACGTATGCGGATGGAATTTCCTGCCGATCCAATTATTAAAACTACACTCCAACCACAACTGCAATCGCAATGTGAGGAAGTCATGAGTAATTATGTTGGTCAATTATGGGCGCTAGATATCAATAATGGGGCTGCAATAGTCATTGATAATAAAAGTCACAAAGTGGTGGCTTATGTTGGTTCTGCAAATTTCTTTAATGAGCGTGATGGCGGTCAAGTAGACGGTGTGCAAGCAGTCCGGTCTCCGGGAAGTACGTTAAAGCCGCTATTATATGCGATGGCTTTTGATAAAGGGATATACACACCTCAATCTATTGTAAGTGATGTCCCGATTAATTACACCGGTTACCGACCGGAAAATTATGATGAAGACTATCATGGAAATGTTTCTATAACTTATGCACTCGCAAATTCTTTGAATGTTCCGGCTGTAAAAACCTTGCATGAAATTGGGATGGAAGATTTTCTGAACATGTTACAGCGCGCAGGATTTTCATCACTCACCAATCAAAGAAAAGATCTTGGATTATCTGTAGCATTAGGAGGTTGTGGTATAACGCTGGAGGAATTGACACGTGCCTATTCCGCATTTCCAAATAACGGGAAATCGCCGCATATCAGGTATTTACAATCCGACAATGATACAACCGCAACGCCTGTATTTACGGAAGCCGCCGCATTCATGACTACAGAAATTCTGAGCGAATTAACCCGACCTGATCTTCCATTATTTTACCAGAATGCTAAGAAAGTTCCTCGTGTTGCCTGGAAAACCGGGACATCCTACGGTCGTCGGGATGCCTGGAGTATCGGCTATAATGAACAATATACGGTTGGCGTATGGGTTGGCAATTTCAGTGGACGCGGTGTTCCAGAATTGAGTGGTGCAAATGTGGCTACACCATTGTTATTTAATATTTTTCAGGTTTTAGGGTCAGATGTTGATGCGGACTGGAATCGCATGCCGGAATCTGTTCAATTCAGATATGTATGTGAAGTTAGTGGTGAAATTCCTACTGCAAATTGTTCGCATGTAGTAATGGATTATTTCATACCCGGCATTTCAAAAAATGATAGTTGCACACATTTAATAGATGTAATGGTTGATCCGAAAGAAACTATAAGCTATTGCAATACTTGTAAACCTGAAACGGGTTATAAAGTCAAACAATATCAAAATTATTCTCCTCAGATCATCAGCTGGATGCAGGAAAAACATTTGCCATTTGAAAGTATTCCTCCACACAACCCGAAATGTGAACGCATGTTCAGCGATCAGATGCCTTCAATTACATCTCCTGCTGATCAAATGGAATATTTGATTGAAAAAGATGATCCTCAGCGCATCATGTTGTCAGCCAATGTTGCTTCAGATGTCAAAACCATATTCTGGTATATCAACGATAAATTACTCACTTCAGTTAATGCAGGAGAACCTGTATTTTTCGATCCCGCTGAAGGAAAAACAAAGATCAGTTGCAGTGATGATAAAGGCAGGAATGTCGATATCGAGATCATGGTCGAGTTCTTTTGAGGGAAATCGTGAGTGGGTCAGTGGGTGAGTGGGTCAGTGGTGAGTTGACAGGTATCAGGTAAAAATTCACGACTCACCACTCACCACTCACCACTCACCACTCACGATTCACGACTCACGAGTCACGATTCACGATTGGTAGCAAGTAGTGTGCAGCTTGATACATTTAATAATCAAAAAGCCCCACTCAATAGAGCAGGGCTTTTGTCTTTTTATTAAAGTGTTATGATTTAATTATTCATCCCACCAAACAGGTAAAGTGATATCACCTACAACTTGCACATTGCTATTGTAGAGACGCTCATCAATACAAGTTGGGAAGCGACGAGGAATTTCATCATAGATCGCATCCGGATTTGGTGTCAATGCAGGAATATTTGTGCGACGCCAGTCGGCCCAAGATTCAGGCTGAGTGAACATAGCGATATATTTCTGCGTCATGATCTTATCAAGTGTGATTGAAGCGCCGGTTTCACTTGCGTGAGCTGCTTCATAAACAGGATCAGGAGCACCTACCGTGGCGAGAATATTCGCTTTCACTGCATCGTTTAATGCGGCAGCGGCAGCATCATTATTGCCAAGACGGAGGTTAGCTTCAGCTTCGATGAATTTCATTTCATAGTAAGTGAGCAATGGCAATGGTGATGCATCAGATGAATACAATTCACCAGTATTTGATGCAGCAGGATCCACACTGTTTGTAGCTACACCTGAGTATCCGCCACCATCATCCGTAGTTGCATACAAAGGCAGACGTGGGTCGTTGGTTGAAGATAATAAGTCGATAAAGAATGCACCCATTTTGATGTAATTAGCGCGAGTGGTATTGAAAGAGAACCAAGGGTTCAATTCATTTCCATTTGTACCAAAGATTGCATTCGTGTTATCTGCATTAGAGGTAACACCTGATTCAGCGATATGCATCAATGCTTCATTAGCAGAACCTGTTGCATCGCGTTTGCTCAAGCGATTGGCATAACGAGCCTTCATCATATGAGCAGCTTTGATCCACATGCTTACATCACCATTATGGATGAAATCATCCGAAGCAGGCAAGAAAGCATTTGAGGTTGATGGCATTGATAAATCGGCTATAGCTGCATCTAGTTCTGATTGCATAGCAGCAATGATATCTGCTTGTGCATCATATTCAGGATTCAAAGCCGCATCGGTACCATCGAGTCCTTGAAGCGCTTGAGAGTATGGCACATCGCCCCAGAAATCTGTAGCGATTCCGATAGTCATACATTTCAATACGCGTGCAATTCCGCGATAATATGGATTTTCATCACCGGCGATATCAATCAATGTTTGTTGATTGATTAAAGCATCGGCGTATACAGTTTTCCATTCGTTGGTATTACTTAATTCAGTGATTTTATAATCACGGATATCAATCATTTGGAAATCGTTACCGGCGCACTGCTGTGTCAGAATAGAAGCGGTGCGGGTAAGTTGCCCGGTATAAAGTGTCTGCATTGCAACCTCAGAAACTGAGAGCAACAGATCGGGCGTTACTTCTGTCGGAGAGTTTGGCGAGGTACTTACCTCATCAACCCAGCCGCTGCAACCCTGTGCCATAATGATGGCAGGGAGAGCAAGTATCATTATAATCTTTTTCATAATTCAGATTTTAATGGTTTAGAAAGCAGCGCTTACTGTGAATAAATATGATTTAGTTCCAGGGTTATTAAACCAGTCGAAACCTGAGATGTTTGAACCTGCACCTGTAAGGCTTGTTTCAGGATCTACACCTGGGTAATCGGTTTTGAGGAAGAGGTTGCGACCTGTTGCAGCCACTGTAAGGCCTTTGATCACATTCTTCTTATCGAGGTTGAATTCGTAAGCGAGTTTTACTTCGCGCAAACGCACCCATCCGCCATCATAAACAGCTTGTGAAGATGCGCCGAAATCGCCCTGGTAGCTTTGCCAATAATCAGCAGGTGAAATAGCGATGTCATTTTGTGAATATGTGCCATCAGCATTTTCAATTACACCATCGATTACATAAGTTTCAGTACGATCGCCTGAAGCTTCGCTGATACCGATACGGTTCATACGAGCAATAGTTCCGCACCAGATGTCACCACCTTTGCGAATATCAAGCAATCCACTTACAGTGAATCCTTTGTAAGTAAGTGCAGTGCTGATGTTCATCAACCAATCCGGATATGGATCGCCGATAACACCACTCACTGTATCGAAAATTGGTAAGCCTGATGATGGATCGATTAATAAATCACCATCTTCATTATATGCCCACTGTGAACCGTAAAGTAAACCATAAGGCTGACCAACGATCACATAAGCACCCGGATCACCGAAACCTGCTTCAATCTCAATTTCATCAACACCATCAGCAAGTTGTGTTACTTCGTTTTCGTTTTTGCTGAAGTTACCACCAACATTCCATGTCAGATTTTTCTTCTTAATGATATCTGCATTCAATGTCAATTCAATACCCTTATTTGTCATCGCACCTGCATTGTCATATACATAAGAGAAACCTGATGTAGATGCAATCGGTTTGGTGAGAAGGATATCAGATGATTCCTGGATATAATAAACGGCATCGAGGTCGATACGTCCTTTCCAGAATTTCAATTCGAGACCAAATTCAGTTCCTGTCAAACGCTCAGGGCTAAGATCAGGATTACCCAATGTATTCAATTGTGAGTAACCGAAACCTGATTGTCCGAGGTAAGGGAAACTATAACCATCTGTGAAACCATCGGTATACAGTGGTGGTATGAAGTAAGTGTCAGCACTGTAAGGTTGAGGTTCGATACCTGCTTGTGCATAAGCAAAACGCAATTTACCGAATGACCAGATATTGTTTGTAGTCAGGATATCGCTGAATACAAATGCAACGCTGGCTGATGGGAAGAATGCTGAACTTTGATTAGGTCCGTAAGTAGATGAAAATTCATCACGACCTGTCAAAGTCAAGAATAATAATTCGCGATAATCAAACTCGAGATCGCCAAAGAAGGCTGCGTTACGTTGTTTAGTTGTATACTGTGAAGAATACAAGTCGGCAGCATTCGACAAGTTATAAAAATCAGGAATGGTAAGGTCGCGACCGCGTGAATATTGATTGTTGATATCAATATCAGTGAGGTTATTACCTACAGTTAATGTAATTCCTAAGTCTTCATTTACTTGATGTGTAGCTGTTGCAATAAGGTCACTGTATATCTGACGATAGCGAATAGTATTTTCTTCGATTTGTCCACCCGGCGCATTTGCAGGGTCGTTAGAACCGATAGAGAAAATCTGTTTACGCAAATCAGTATAGTTATCAGCACCAACGCGATAAGTAACATTTAACCAGGTCCAAGGAGTGTAAGTTGCTGAAACATTGCTCAACAAACGATTTACATTATCAGTGTACGGGTTATTATTTACAGTCCAGTATGGATTATCATATGCTGAGAAATAGTTGCGGTTGTCGCCTGAAGGATATTCATAACCGGCTCCAAGATCGTAGCTTGTTGGTGTTCTAAGTAATGATAACATTACACCAGAAAGGTTACTACCATTTTGAGCGCGAGTACCACCACTGGTGATATAGTTGGCATCAACGGCAACTTTCAGTTTATCATAAATTCGCATGTCTGAATTAACGCGAACTGAAGTTCTGTCGAATTCTGTATTTGGAACAATACCTTTATCTTGTGTATTACCAATAGAAAGACGCAGAGATCCGCGATCAGTTCCACCGGAAACACTCAAGTTATTATTATAGGTCATACCATTTTGGAAGAATTCTCCGGGGTTGTCGGTTGGCGTGATGCCAATATTTGACATCAGTGGTCCCCATGAATTGGCGGTACCTGCAGAACCATCGTCATCTGTTCCCCAAAGGAAGTCAGGACCCGGATCAGAAGTAATATAATTACCTTCAGGATCAACGTTTCCATCAGCATCTGTAAAACCTCCACCTGAACCTTGAGCATACAATTGTTGCTGAGCAGGTATTTTATTTACCTGGCTCACTTCAAGTGAAGATGAGAAATTAATGTGGACTGCTTTATCACCTGCTTTATTACCACGTTTTGTTGTGATAATGATAGCACCCGAACCTGCGCGTGAACCATAAAGCGCAGCGGCTGCAGGTCCTTTTAGGATGTTGATGCTTTCAACATCATCAGGGTTGATGTCAATGGCACGGTTTGAGTTACTTACACCATTCAATGTTGGGTTGAAAGGATAGTCGCCCGCAACAGTACTAGTAGTAGAGTTGTCGATTGGCACCCCGTCAATTACAATAAGTGGTTGATTTTCGTTGGTAAAAGTACTCGGACCGCGAATAATGATCTTAGCAGATGCACCGGGAGTTCCTGCAGAACCAACCACCTGGATACCTGCAGCTTTCGCTGAAAGTGCTTCCACAAGGTTTTCCTCACCGGAACTTGCGAGGCGGTCGCCACCCACTTCCTGTGTAGATACCCCTAACGAAAGTTTTTCTTTCGGGATACCCAGGGCGGTTACAACCACCGTTTCCAGACCTAACACGTCTTCGTCCATCGCAATGTTCACCACATTTTTACTGCCGATGGATTCCTCGAGCGTTTTAAAGCCAAGAAATGTGAATACTAAAACATCTTTGTCTTGCGGAACAACAAGCACGTACTTACCATCCAGGTCTGTAACTGTGCCCACCGTTGTGCCTTTTACCATGACGGTTGCGCCTGGCAGAGGCTGATTGTCGGTTGCCGACGTTACTGTTCCGGTAATGGTTTTGCCCTGCCCGAAGGCCACAGATACCATACCAAACATTAACAGCAGCACCGAGGCAGCTAGTTTTCTCATAGATTTGGTTTTGAATGAAATAATAGGTTTAATCTTTTAACTGACCCTGTAAAGTCTAATGTTAAAATACTTTAAACAACAAACTTAAACGTCTTTCTGATTTTTTAGCAATTTTCAGGTAAAAAAAAGCCCCGAAAGTGAATACACCGGGGACTTATTAACAAATTTTCCTCTTTGTTACTTGTGGGTATCGTAGTAACCGAACACTTTTTGAACGATTTCTGAGGCTCTGGCGGCCGGATCCTGGCGTATTTTAAGCTCCTCCTGTTCTATCATATAGAATAGCCCATCCAACGCTTTTTGAGTCACATAATCTGATAAATTGGGATTCATGTCCTCTACCAATGGTATTTTATTATAATAATTAACGGCATCACTCCAATATTTTGTTGCACCTACTTCACTGAGCGATTTGTCAATAACGGGTTTGAATTTTGCTGTTAATTGTGCTGTTGTTGTTTTTTTCAAATACTCAGTGGCAGCATCGTCGGCACCCATTAAAATATTCATGGCATCGCTAAATGTCATAGATCGAATACTGTTAACCAAAATCGGCTTAGCTTCAGCAGCAGCATCCTCAGCGGCGTGATTTACAGAATTGATCACATCATCACACATTTTATTCAATCCAAGATCGCGCAGCGTGGTTTCTATTTTCTGCGCTTCCGGAGGAAATGGAATTTTCACAGATGGATTTTTCAGGTAACCATCCACTTTTGCCAGTGTAGCTGAACCATTGGAAGCCCCTTGCACCAAGGCTTCTATCAATCCATTAGAGGCTTCCTGATCGGTAATCGTGGTGCTCATAACTGTATTTAAAACATCCTCCATTACCTGAGGATCGCAAGTGGCCCCTGTAAATAAATACATGGTGATTGCGGCTAAGCAGAAATTTCTAAACATGACAATTGCATTTTGATGCCAAATTAAATCTTTGTTTGAAATGTTGGGCATGCATCGCACAATTATCAGTATAATTTGTTGTTATGGTCAGTAATTCCCTTTCACAACTTATACCTTTACTACAAAATACAAATATGCGGGCTGCACTCATTTCCATTGGCGACGAAATTCTTAATGGCACGACAATAAATACCAATGCAAGTTGGATCTCAACAGTACTGCAACCGTTGGGTGTAGATATTCATGAGGTGCTGGCTATTTCTGATCATGCAGATCATATACTCGGCACGCTGCACGCCTATGTTGGCGAAATGGAAATTATCATCATTACAGGAGGCCTGGGCCCAACCAAAGATGACATCACGAAAAAAACGCTCTGCCGCTATTTCGATAGCACCCTCGAATTCCATCAAGACATTTACGACAGGTTAAAAGCTGCCTTCGCCAAGCGAAACATTCCATTTACGGAAAACAATCGCGATCAGGCCATGTATCCGCACAACTGCGAGGTGCTGCATAATGCTCTAGGAACCGCTCAGGGCATGCTTTTCAAGCGAAATGGCAGCGTTATTGTAAGTTTACCCGGGGTCCCTTTTGAGATGAAAGGTCTCATGACCGACCAGGTATTACCTCGTTTAAGGGAAGAATTGCAATTCCCTACCCTGCTTAACCAATATTTTATGACAAGTGGTATCAGCGAAAGTTTTCTGGCTCGTCAACTCGAGCCACTGGAGGCTATGTTGCCCGGTCATATTGGATTAGCCTACCTCCCATCGCCCGGAGTTGTAAAGTTGCGATTGACAGCAAGAGGCTCCGATGCTGCAACACTCAAGGCAGAATTAGAGATGTTAAGCAATGAAATGCGACGAATACTGGGATCCGGTATTTATGCTGAGGAACCTATCTCGATAGAGGAACATTTAGGAAAATTGCTTGTCGAGGGCAAGGCAACTCTAGGATGCGCTGAAAGTTGCACAGGAGGCAAGATTGCGCATAAGATCACTGCTATTCCGGGGAGTTCCAATTGGTTTAAAGGCGGGGTGATTGCATACGATAATCAATTGAAAATCAATATTTTGCAGGTTAATGAATCCATCATTTCCCAATTTGGTGCCGTAAGTGAAGAAACGGTATCTGCTATGCTGGATGGCGCTTTAACCGTTTTGGGGACCGATTTCGCTATTGCAACGAGTGGAATTGCCGGCCCGACAGGCGGAACTGCCGATAAACCGGTTGGTACCGTATGGGTTGGAGTAGCCGGAGGAGGCAAAAAAGTGGTCCACAAATATTTTTTCAACAAGAATCGAGAGATCAATATTGAATATGCTTGCATGTTTGCGCTGCATGAGATGCGCTTACTGTTGACTGAAATCCTTGTTAAACCATCTTAAAGGGCTTATTTTTGCGAATACTGTTAACATAGGCATGGTGTGTCTGTGGGTTACGACTAGTGTACTATTTACAATTCGAATTAAACATGGCGCAGAAAGAACTGATCATGCCCAAGATGGGCGAGAGTATTATGGAAGCAACCATTCTGAAGTGGTTGAAGAAAGAAGGCGATACCGTTAGCGTTGATGAAGCGGTTTTGGAAATTGCTACAGACAAAGTAGACAGCGAGGTTCCTTCACCCTTTGCAGGTACTTTGACCAAGATATTATTTAAGGAAGGGGATGTTGTTCAGATAGGTAAGGCGATTGCAATACTTGATGGCGACGGATCAGTTACAACAAAAACTGCTGCACCGGAGCCGGCAGTAAAGACTGAAGTAGTTGTAGAAACACCTAAGGTAGTTGCGCCGGTAGTGCAAACTGAAGTTCCTGTAGTTGCCGGTGACAGGTTTTATAGTCCACTGGTATTAAATATTGCACGCGAGGAAGGCATTTCAATGGCCGAATTAGAGCGTATTCCGGGAACAGGAAAAGATAATCGCGTTACTAAAGGCGATATTCTCAATTACGTGCAGAATAGAGGTGCCGGCACAACACAGGCACCGGTAGAACAACAAGCACCTGTTACACAAACTAAAACTGAAGAACCGGTAATTGTAAAAACTGCTTCAGTAAGTGGTAATGTAGAGATCCGCGAAATGGACCGTATGCGCAAACTTATTGCCGATCATATGGTTATGAGTAAACGCGTTTCGCCACACGTTACATCGTATGTTGAAGTAGATATGACGCCAATTGTTGAATGGCGTAATCGTATCAAAGGAAAATTTGAACAACGCGAAGGACAGAAAATAACCTATACGCCAATATTTATTGAGGCAATTGCAAAAGCAATTAAAGATTTTCCGGGTATTAATATTTCTGTTGACGGCAATAATATTATTTACAAAAAAGACATCAATATCGGAATGGCAGCTGCATTGCCAAGTGGTAATCTTATCGTTCCGGTAATTAAAAATGCCGATCGCATGAATATGGTTGGATTAACCATGGTCGTGAACGATCTTGCAAACAGAGCGCGTGCCAATAAATTAAAGCCGGAAGAAATTCAGGATGGCACATTCACGCTTACCAACGTTGGGTCATTTGGCAGCCTGATGGGAACACCCATCATCAATCAACCACAAGTAGCTATTATGGCAGTTGGTGCTATCAAAAAACGTCCTGTAGTGTTGGAAACCACACAAGGTGATGTAATTGCCATCAGACATATGATGTTTATGAGTATGAGTTACGATCACCGAGTTGTTGACGGTATGTTGGGCGGATCATTCCTGAAACGCGTAGCTGATTATCTGGAAGGATTTGATACTGAACGCGAATTATAATTTATTGGTTTTTCATATCAATAAACCACACACATGTACATAGAACAACTATATACGAATTGTTTAGCTGAAGCGGCCTATTACATTGAAAGTAATGGCGAGGCAGCTATCATTGATCCACTTCGCGATACGGCTCCATATATTGAAAAAGCTGCTTCTCGCGGGGCAAAAATCAAATATGTTTTTGAAACACATTTTCACGCAGATTTTGTTTCAGGCCATATTGATCTAGCTCGTCAAACCGGAGCTCAAATTGTTTACGGACCAGAGGCAAATACATCCTATGATGTAGTAAATGCTGCAGATGGTGAAATATTTCATGTAGGCTCACTTCAAATTCGCGCATTACATACGCCGGGTCACACATTGGAATCTACTTGTTATTTGTTGATAGATGCCAATGGAAAAGACCACTGCATTTTTACCGGTGATACATTATTTGTTGGCGATGTTGGTCGTCCGGATCTTTTGGATGGTATTATGACCAAAGAAGAACTGGCATCCAAAATGTATGACTCGCTGAATAATAAAATAAAGCCGTTAGCAGATGATGTTGTAGTATATCCTGCTCATGGCCCTGGAAGTGCCTGTGGTAAAAGCATGGGGAAAGAAACATTTTCCACCATTGGCATTCAGAAGCAAACTAATTACGCACTGCAGCCAATGACGCGTGATGAATTTATCGCCGCCGTTACCGATGGTTTATCGCAACCACCAAAATATTTTTTCGAAGATGCACGCATTAACAAGCAGGGCTATGAAGATGTAGAAATGGTAATGGCAAAAAATGCAAAACCACTTTCAATAACAGCATTTGAAACCGCGGTGGAATCAGGTGCTTTAATATTAGATACCCGAATTGCCGATATTTTTGAAAAAGCATTTATTCCTAATGCATTAAATATCGGCCTCAACGGAATGTTTGCTGTTTGGGTAGGCACTTTGGTTGATATCGATCAACCGCTTGTTTTGGTTACTGAACCAGGAAAAGAATCGGAGTCAGTGTTGCGACTTGCACGCGTTGGATATGAAAATGTATTAGGTTTTCTTGAAGGTGGAATTGATGCTTGGATACAATCAGGCAGAACTATTGAAACGGTAACCACCATCGACCCTGGCAGCATTAAACCATATATGGGTAATGACGATTATATTGTGCTGGATGTGCGCAAACCATCTGAATTCGAAAACGAACATATCAGTGGCGCCATTAATATACAATTAAGTGAGATTGGTGCTCGTTTACATGAATTGCAACCTAACAAACAATATATTATGCATTGCGCGGCAGGTTACAGAAGTATGATGGCAGCATCAATTTTAAAAGCGAATGGTTTAAACAATTTTGTAAATGTGCGAAACGGATGGACAGGAATCAAGAAAACTGATTTACCAACTGAGTCATCCGTGCCTGAACTAAATTAATGTTGCTGCGAAAAGCAAAATGCGAAAACTGATATTGATCATAGCTGTTATTATTTCGTTCACCTCCTGCGATAATTTCAAGGAGAGTGAAGCTATTGAACATATCACACGCACATGGACGGTTTACAAATATGAAGTTGACGGATACGATCAAACGCCATTATTTGTAGCCACATATGGCACCTACACTTTAGTTTGTGAGAAAGATCAGGATTATACTGAAACATATACCGTAGGTGCAACACCTGTTACTATTACCGGTATTTACATTTTCAGCGATGGCGATAATATTCTGACATTGTCAGATGAATTTCAATCGCGTGTGTTTAATGTTTTAACGCTTACGAATAATGAAATGACTTTAGAAGATCGCAATGCAGATACTAATCAGGTTTATTACCTTGAAGCAGTGATCTGACAAAATACAATTAACAAAAAAGGCGATGATCACTCATCGCCTTTTTTGTTGTTATTTACCCTGGCGTTTTACATCGCCTTTATCTTCAAATGATTTGAAAACTGCAGCGGGGTCATATTTTTTAACTGCTTTTCCTTTGCGTATGATTTTGATATGATTGATCTTATCGCCTTGTTGAATAGCGTTCACCACATCCTGGCCTTCAACCACATGTCCGAAAACAGCATGTTTATTGTCGAGCCATGGCGTTTCTTTGTGCGTAATAAAGAACTGACTTCCGTTGGTGAATTTGCCGGCATTTGCCATTGATAAAATTCCCGGACCTGTATGACGAAGGTCGCTATGGAATTCATCTTTGAAAGCATAACCCGGTCCGCCGGAGCCATTGCCTGAAGGATCACCACCCTGTATCATGAAATCAGCAATGACACGATGGAAGGTTAGTCCATCGTAGTAAGGTGTGCCCAGTGGTTTAGCGGTATTTTCAATTTTTCCTTCTGCCAGTCCCACAAAGTTGGCAACTGTGAGAGGCGCTTTCTGGAATTCCAGAAATAGCAGGATATTGCCTTTTGTTGTTTGCACTTCGGCATACAATCCATCGGGAAGATGCTTGTATTTTTTACGATCACTTTGACCGAATACTGCCGAATGCATCAGCACGGCTAGTAATAACAATACACTTGTTTTTTTCATATCACGATTATTGATTTATTGATTTGTATTTGCTTCAGGCATGGCATAAAATTTTGGCAACACCTCTTCAAAGGTTTTTATGGTATCCTCAAGCGACTGCTTTGATGAGCCGCCGGAAGCATTCATATGTCCACCACCATTAAAGAAATTTCGTGCCAAAATCTCAACATTCACATCGCCTTTAGACCTCAGCGACATTTTAACTTTTCCTTTGTCTTCGGTAAAAAGCACCGCTATATCTATATCCTTCATCGCCAAAGGAAGATTAACAATTCCCTCCTTATCACCTATGCTCAATTTATATTGTTCAGCTTCTGCCATGGTTATACTCATGTATGCTGCTCTATATGCAGGTATGATCTGCAATTTTTGCGATAAGAGATATCCGATAAAGCGTATTCTGTTTTCTCCATATTGATTATAGAGGTCGTTATGAATACGATCAACTTTAATGCCATATTCCATCAACTTCCCTGCAATAGCATGGACGTGTGCGGTTGTGTTGCTATACTGAAATATACCGGTATCGAGTGCAATTCCTGCATAAATGCACGCAGCCATATCCTGATCCAACAGATGGATATCACCTGCCATCTCCATAAATGTATATACCAATTCAGCAGTTGAACTGGCATGGTCGTTCCACAATCTGTAATCCGTGAAATTATCCGGCTCCCTGTGATGGTCTATCATCACGCTTACATATGGTCTTGTCAGTTTCATTACATCTTCCCCCAAAGCTTCAATACGTTTGATGGCATTAAAGTCGAGAAAGAATATAGCATCTGACTGTGTTAGAATAGCAAAGCAGGTCTTGCGATTGCGCTGATGGATGTATACTTGTTTACTACCCGGCATCCAATCGAGGAAGTCGGGAAAATCGTCAGGTGCGATTACATTGGCGGTATGACCTTTCTTCTCGAGGTACATTTTCATGGCAAGTGCCGAGCCTATTGCATCGCCATCGGGACGCACATGAGTAAGCAATGTAATCCTTCTTGGTTGCTTGAGCCAGTTAAAGAGATTGGTCAGTTCCATAGTTAATTCGGGTACTAAGGTCACCATTTTTTATTTTTTATTAAAATGGACGTTACGAATACGTATCTTTGCGCCCGAAAATAATATGTTATGGCAGGAAATATCACATTAACCATGATCAAACCCGATGCTGTTAAAAAGAACTACATCGGTCCCATCTTAAAAATGATCAACGAAGCGGGCTTCCGCATTGTTGCAATGAAATACACTAAGCTGAGCAAAGAGAAAGCCGGTGAATTCTATGCTGTTCATAAAGAACGTTCGTTCTATGGTGAACTGGTAGATTTCATGAGCTCTGGTCCGATCGTTGCTGCAATTCTTGAAAAAGAAAATGCAGTTGAAGATTTCCGCAAACTGATTGGTGCAACTGATCCTTCAAAAGCTGATGAAGGCACCATTCGTAAATTATATGCTGCCAGCATTGGTGAAAATGCAGTGCATGGTTCCGACAGTGATGAGAATGCAGCTATCGAAGGCGATTTTCATTTTAGCAAATTGGAACGCTTCTGAAAATAAATCACGAAAAGAAAAGAAGATCCGGCCATGTTGCCGGATTTTTTTTTGCTGCAACGAATTCAAATTTTACCGTGCAATAAATACTTCACTTTTTGATTGTATGATTTATTGATGATGTTTTACAATCAAAAAAAAACCCGTTACGGATTGTGTCCGGAACGGGTTAACCAAAACAGGTTTCCAATGGCAAAAATGTTATCTGGAAACCTCTATCTTTCGTATCGTAGTTTCTGTTGAAGAACTTAACTGAAGCAAATATAATCCGTTTGAAAGTCCCCTCAAATCAAATCTGAAAATATTTTTTCCCACAGTACATAACTCGCTGGTTGTCAGCACTTTACGTCCTTCTAAATCCAGAAGATCGAAGGTAATGTCTGATGCTGACGGCATGTCAATTTCAACGGTCATTTCGTCAGTCGCAGGGTTAGGGGAAACGGTCATTTCAGCCATGGCAAGTGCAGTTGCCGAAACCCCGAAATTCACCGTAACCACGTAGGTTTTAGGCGTATAATCTACCGGTGAAAAGCATGTATAATTGACCGGAGAAGTGAAGTTTTGAGCTACCCCTCCTACCGGGTCAACATACTGTCCTGTGTAGTCTATAGTGGGCACTAAGGCTGTTACATCAGTTCCTACCGGTACGGTCAGGGTGATAGTACCTGCTGCCTGATCGATAGCTCCGCTAGCTACCGGAGTGGTGAAATTGAAAAGGACGATACTGTTTGGATAGGTGGTGTGGTATCCATCGATATCATTTTTATCGCGAGGAAGGAGTTTCCAGTTACTAAAACTGTAATACATCAAGCCCTGGATATAGCTGAGCGACTGCCCCATAGCAAGGCTGTCTGTGCCAAATTCGAAAGGCAACTCATAAGAGTAGTCATCGCAGCGCATGCCAACTTCAGGGGTATTGCTGAGGTTCACCCTCCACTCGCCAAAAGCACCGCCGGTAGCGGCATCAGCATTGTTTGAGGTAACAAAAGCATTGTCGAAACGCACAAGCATCCCTTCCCATGGTTCAGTAGCGGCATATAGCTTGGCGTCTACATCCAACGGATTTAACCCTGTATGGAAAGCAGGGAGGTCGTTCATTTCAGAAAGTTTGGTATAGGTAATGTTTGTGAGTTTGGTAACACCAAATTCCTCAATCACTTTACCTGAGGTAATACGAATCAGGTCGCCGCGGTTTAACACATCAGTGCCATCGCCGGGGACAGATTTGATAAAAATACCTTCATAGGCACCTTCACCTTCCTGCACAGCGACCATTCCGAGATCGTAGGTCTGTGTAGTTGAGGTAACGATGGCCTCGATTTGCATATCGGCAATGCTATCATTTGCCCAAACAGATGCTCCTGAAGTATAAGGTGTATTCTGAATTTGAACGATGGAGTTTATACCATCGGCATATACAATATATGTATTGGGAGCAGCGGCAGTCGGGTTTGAAATACTATTGCCATCATCGTCAAAAGCTGTGATATAATAATTTACATAAGTACTGTCAATACCGGGACCCGGAATTGCGCCGGCCCAGCTATCGCCACCGGTATTAGACATAGTTGCAAGGTTCCAATCAGTGCTGCCATAGCCATAGCTGTAATAAAGATCAGCTGAAGCAACTGTGCCGTCGAGATCAGTAATTGAACAAGAAATAGTAACCTCATCAGCAGGTGTTGCTACTACCGGTGTTCTGGTAATATCTGTAATGATAGGTGGTGACAACAAAGAAGGGCCAATATCCTCCAATGTTAATGGAGCGATACCATATTGGGTAGCAGCGGTGAATTCCAGAATAACACCTCTTACATAAGCCAGGTTAGTTCCAATTGCAGGCGGTGTATAGGCATCAGGTGTATTCGTTTCACCTGCTGCACCACCGGCCCACATATTACATTCATCGTCGTAAGTATCATTGCGGAAGTGGCCACTCACATCGCGGATCTGAATCTTGTTTCCATCAGCATCCTGTAAGTACCAGAACCAACGCAATCCCGAAGGTGTAACATCAGTAACATACACATTCGTAAACTCCACATAACGTCCTTCATATTGCTCTCCGTCGACTGTATTAATTACCTGTCCGCCTGCGCCATCACTCACTTCAAGCTCGCTCACTTCAGCAGGAACAGGAGTCGGCAAGGTTGTGAAGCCAACAATACTTGTTTCTATCGGTAACAGCAAGAATTGAGTATTTCCTTCAAAGGAGTTAACAATACCTGTGCATTCTACGATATTCCCTACCTGGAAATTATCTACAAACAAGGTTGCATCATTTAAAGATTCAAGATCGGTATAACCGATGGCAGAGAAGTCGATGAGTACGTGAATTCCTGAGAATGGACCGCCGTCTTCATCCTGCAACCATGTTCCCATGCGGCTTCCGGTAGATGACAGGGCATAATCGCAAGGGTTAAAAGTAACGATACCTTGTATTCTGACCGTATCGCCATCGTACGCAGAAAGATCATCTTCTGCAGCCAGGGCGGCAGCATCTTTATATTGGATGTCGTAGATCTCCACGAGAGGGTATTGAGCCTTCAGACCCATAGAAATGGCGAGGGTCAATACCAGAAGTGTATATTTTTTCATAAAAAAATTTGGGGTCAAAGGTAATGAAACCCTTGACCCCAAAGAAGAATTTTATCTGAATTATTCGTTAAAAGCTATAGATCAAACCTGTCTGAAAAGCAGGAGTGATAATACTTTCACCAATATTTGTAGAAGTGGCCAACCCACGGAAATTCAGTTCCAACGGAAAATCTTTGCCATTGAGTTTCTGGAAATCGTAGCCAATGCCAACTCCGGCAGATGGCATAAAACCGCTGTAGGCCGTTTCTGATGCTGTTCCGTTTGTAATTTTAGAGTTATCAGCCTGGTCGTTGGTCAATTCGCTGAGCATTTGGGCATAACCACCGGCACCGAATACCTCAAGGGTAAGTCCGTGGCGATATGTTACCGCATACGCAAACTCAAGGTTTCCGAAGATACTTTGAGAACCGGCCTCATTGGTGAACATACCAAGATTAGGAATCATCATAAACTGGCGATCAGATATACGAGAACCTTTACAGCCGCTTTTTTCCATTTTTGTCCAGCTGAGGTTAACTTCCGTGCCAATTCCAAAACCGGGATTGGTAAGGTCATAACCAAAATAGTAAACACGAACAGGGTTAGGATCGCGTCCGTAAGGTGAATTCCTGTAATTTCCGTTGCCGGCATACAGGCTGGTAGATACCGTCAGGAGGATAGCTGCGGCCACCATTGCAAGTGATTTTGTGAATTTGGGCAGGGTGTACATCGTTCGTTGTTGAAAAGGAAGGTGCAAAATTAACGCTTTCTAAATCATAACATTGTAAAAAGACTTTTAATTCCGACAAAGACCAATATTTTTTATGGTTTTATTGAGCTCCATCGGAAACATATGTAAAATTACACGATTTAAGCGCAGCCTAAACCTCTGTTATCCACACCCATTCAGGGATATCAAACACAAAGCAGCACCCCGACTTGAGCGCCGGGGTGCTGCTGCACTTACCCAATCAGCTTATTGCAAACTGAGTGGTTCGTCTTTTGGATAACTTACTTCGAATCCGAAGGTCCAGGTTTTCTTCTGTTTGGAAGCGAGGGTTTCTCTCCAGGTGAGGATACCGGTATCCTCGTTGAGTTGAGCAGCACTCTGCTCAAGCACCTCTACCTTCACATCGTCATCGTTTGAAAGAGGCACTTGGTCTTTTAGGATTATCTCAATGCCAATGGCTTTGGTATTGCGCACATCAATGGTATAACTCATTGTCTTATGTGCTTTTGCATTCAAAATTTTATCGGTTGATTTATCGGCAAGCAATTCACGCTTCACTTCAATGGATCTGTCGCGACCCATGGATACTGAAAGTGTATCACTTAAAGTAAGAGGATTAAGATATGTTTTGCCAACGTAGGTATTGTTGAAATAAATATTGGCATTGCCGGGAAGTAAATTGATTTTTTCCCAATCTGTAATGCGTGCAATCAGGAATGCAGATTGTTCAAGCTTCGGAATGATCAGATAATTATATTTTGTTTTCAATTGCTCTGATTGCAAGGCAATAACATGTCCCTTTCCATCACTTGGCACAGTATACTTCAAGTTGATTTCAAATTCGACATTGGCAACAGTTGCATTTTGTGTGGTGAAGTTTGATGCATTTGTAGATTTTTGCAACGATTCATCTTTAAAATCATCATATCCTGCCACTTCCTCCAATGATTTTGTTGCTGCAGCCGGAGCTGTTGCGCCTGATAATGTTTGCACATCGCGGTCGTAATAATATTGGTAATAACCCAGATACCATGCAGTAAGCTCAGGTAATGTATTACCCTGCATAGGATTCCCGGTTGAACATGTCAATTTCACATTTTTCCATTCGATACCTGAATTCTGCCAAACATTTGCTTTGTAGGCAAGTTCAACCGGTTTGGCGATATCGTTAGCACGAATATCATATGTTGCATACCAACCTGCATTGTACGTGATGTAATTCACTTCCATTTTTGCATCAACGGCGGCATCAGCATAAACTTGCATAACCACCTGAGGAATCATAGCGTTGGGATTTGATCCGGCTGCTTGCTGACTTCTATAAGCATATAGTTCAGATATCCTTGCAGTAATTGCTGCTCTTCTGTTGTTCAATACATATGATTGCTTGTCGAGCTCTAATAATTTGTCCAACACCTCACTCAATTTTGATTCATAATATGCTATTGAATGTTGAAGTAATTCAAGTGAATCATTATTTGTATTATGTAAAAGTGCATTGTTCATCAACATCATTTTCTGCACATTCAAAGCCTCTTGCTTTGCAGCAATAGCGCGCAAATCATAGTCTACTTCAACAATTGAATCTTGTTTGATTTTTATTTTCTTGTCAATTGCCGATAATTCGGGTGTGACATCAACCGGTTCGGGGTAGAACAATCGATATTGGATGTCCAGAATAGTAAAATCACCTTTCCCCCCACCCTGTATGGAGTTTTGATCGAGGGAATTTGAAAAGCCCTGCAGGACGATTTCCGAAGGTCCTGAGGGGATATGAACTGAAGCCGTATGAAATAGTTGAGCCCCATTCAAAAACACGGTGGCCTTTTCAATATCAGTATTCACAACGATGGACTTTTGGGCCCATGTAGGCAAGGAAAGGCAGATCAGAAGTGCAGTGCAGAGAGATTTCATAATATTGTTTTGCAGTATGATGCAATGGTATCATGGATTCCATAAACCAATAAAAATTTTAATGATCTGGTAGCCATACTTGCTGATATACCTGAATGCCATTCGATTTCGTTATGAATGGACCGGTATCCAAATGCACATTTATGCGTATAGTAATCCTGTATATCATTGTCATTACGAGCGTAGCCTGTAATCATACAAATTCATCAACTTCACCTGAAGATTTTGCTAATACTTTGAGCATACAACATATTGATGCTGAAAATGCAATAATGCGACAAAACATAGAGAGGATTTGCAAAGATTCGAATTGTGCATATTTTAGCTTTTATGGCAAGTCTTGCAAAAACCTCATTGATACAATTTCAACTTTGTACTCAAAATATCAAAATATTGATGGTAAAGTACATTTTTCTGTATTTATGAATGAAAAACGTTCATGTTTACAAATTTTCGGCAACCAAAGTGAAACGCATGGCCTATACAGCGAACACATTACACATGCTTACCTGGCAGATACAATTATTTCAGGAGATGCTGCTATTCTACAATTAGAATTGCTTGAGCAAGATATTCTGGAAAGATACAACCCAATAAAAAGGGTAATATCTTCAAATTGTGGCTTAATGATTTATTGATTCGACAAAGCAATTTTATATGCATCAAGCGTACGCTTTCTCGCAAAGGCATGGTCTACTATCGGTTGCGGATAGGTAAGCTCGTCAATTTCTGCAATCCATTTTCGAATGTATTTACCTTCCGGGTCAAACTTTTTTGCTTGTTCGTATGGATTGAAAATACGGAAATATGGAGCAGCATCAACACCACATCCCGCTGCCCACTGCCATCCACCATTATTACTTGCGAGGTCGAAATCGAGGAGATGCTTTGCAAACCACGCTTCACCCCATCGCCAGTCAATTAAAAGGTCTTTGGTAAGAAAACTGGCAACGATCATGCGTACTCGATTATGCATGTGACCTGTTGCGAGTAGCTCTCTCATACCTGCATCTACAATTGGAAACCCGGTCTTACCTTGACACCATGCATCGAATTCACGCTCGTTGTTTCGCCATTGAATGCGATCATATTCCGGGCGGAAAGAATTTGTGATAACATGCGGAAATTGAGCGAGTATCATTTGATAAAATTCTCGCCAAATCAATTCATTGAAATATTTTTCAGATAAATGTCGTGTTTCACGCATCAACGAACGTATGCTGATTGTGCCAAACCGCAAATGCACACTCAATCGCGAAGTGCCATTTATTGCAGGCAGATCGCGGGTATTGTGATAATTGCGAATGATGACTTCGTCAGGCAACATTTTAGGAATATCAGCTCGCTCGCCATCAAATCCTATCATGGCAAGCGAAGGAATGGGAGTTGCCTGAAATTGATGAAAATGTTTGCGAAATGGAAAAATCTGATGTTCATTGAGATATTCCTCTTTAAACAACGATTTCCATTTTACAGAATAAGGTGTGTATACCGTATATGGCGTGCCATTGTCCTTCAACACATCATCTTTTTCAAATATCACCTGATCCTTGCAAGTGGTAAACGGAATATGATGATCAGCTAACAATGCACCAATATTGCCATCGCGCAGCAACGCATACGGATCATGATCATGATTGGTATATACTGCTTCGATGTGATATTCTGCAATCAGCGAGCGCCACACATCAGCAGGTGCACCGTATTTCACTAATAAGGACGAACCCCACGTTTTAAGTGTGGCATCCATCTGCAATAAAACGTCATGAATAAAAGTCACCCTGCGGTCGTCAGGCTCCAGTTGATCCAGAATTTCCTTATCGAAGATAAATAATGGTATAACTCTTTCATGCTTGCGAAGTGCGAGAGAAAGGGCAACATTATCTGTCAATCGCAGGTCGCGACGAAACCAATGAATTGCTACAGGTATATTGTTTATTTCAGGCAAAGAGCAAGGTTTTCACATCTCGTAACAAGGCTAGAGGCAAATTGTTCGTAAATGCTTTCTCCCTGAACCGTGTAACCGGAATAATCCCTTTTATGGCATTGGTGAGGAAAACAGCATCAGCAGATTCAACATCAGAAATAGTTAAAGATTTGCGTGAGGCCGAAAATCCCAATTCCTCTACATGGTCAAGCAACCATGCTTGCATTGTACCTTCCACACCACCATTTAAAGCAGGAGTTGTGATGAGCATATGGTCCTTTATCAACCAAACATTTGAGCTGATGGCATCGGCAATTTCGTTTTGAGTGTTTAAGATCAGCACGTCATTCCATTTATGGGATGCTGCAAATTTCGCTGCAAGAATGTAGGGAAGTGCGTTCATTGTTTTGCAAGCGCTGACAGGATGGATAGCTTTTTGCAAACCATCATATATATCTATCACATATTGTTGCGGAGCTTCTGAGAATGGCGTTGAATGCAAGGGAAAAACCTCAATCAGCAACTCCGGTGAATCACTTTTGGGTAAATACAGACCTTCGCCTCCACGCCAAACAGAAATTTTTGCCCTAGCACTTTGATAGCCATGTTGAAGTGCCAGTTCTTTAATGACATCACCCAACCATTTCTCAGAAAGATGAGGCAGGGCGTCCATGTGAAGACATTGCATACCTTGCATTAAACGGGTGGTATGGTATGCCATTAATGGCAAAGCACCTTCATTTAGCAGACAACTTTCAAAAATGCCATCGCCATATTTAAACGCGCGATTTGATGGCAACAGATGTAAGGCATCATCCTGAATGTAATTGTGATTATAAAACACCATAATTCAGGATTGCATTTTCAGAGTATCATTTCAGGAATATCACCTTCCACTACCAGGCGACCTTCTGTTTTTGATTGAATTTCTTCGACTGACACACCCGGAGCGCGTTCAAGTAGTTTGAAGCCTTGAGGTGTTACGTCGAATACACCCAATTCAGTGACAATTTTCTTCACTACTCCCCTACCTGTAATTGGCAAGGTGCATGATTTAAGCAGTTTACTTTGCCCTTCCTTATTCACATGTTGCATAGCAACAATAATATTTTTTGCACTGGCTACCAGATCCATAGCGCCGCCCATTCCCTTCACCATTTTTCCCGGAATTTTCCAATTGGCAATGTCGCCATTATCAGCCACTTCCATAGCACCTAGAACAGTAAGATCAACTTTCCCGGCGCGGATCATACCGAAGCTCATTGCGCTATCGAAAAATGCAGAACCCGGCAAGGTGGTGATAGTTTGCTTACCGGCATTTATAATGTCGGCATCAACATCTTCATCCTTTGGGAATGGTCCCATACCCAACAAGCCGTTTTCACTCTGGAGGGTAACAGTCATTCCGGAAGGAATATAATTAGCAACAAGAGTTGGAATACCTATTCCGAGGTTAACATAATAACCATCTTTCAACTCCTGCGCAATGCGTTTTGCAATTTGATTCTTATCTAGCATAATTCCTTTTACTCCTTATAAAATTATTTACTGATGGTGCGTTGTTCGATGCGTTTTTCATAATCTGCACCTTGAAATATCCGATGTACATAAATTCCCGGCGTGTGAATATTATTTGGGTCGAGTTGACCTGCAGGCACCAGTTCTTCAACCTCCGCAATAGTAATTTTTCCTGCCATGGCCATTAACGGGTTGAAGTTTCTTGCAGTTCCGCGGAAAACAAGGTTACCCATGGTATCGCCTTTCCATGCTTTTACAATAGCGTAATCTGCGTCAAAGGCATATTCCAATAAATATGTTTTACCGTTAAACACCCGTGTCTCCTTGCCATCCGCTACTTCTGTGCCTTCACCTGCAGGAGTAAATATTGCAGGCATGCCATATCCTGAAGCCATACATCTGGTAGCGAGAGTACCTTGAGGAATTAATTCAACCTCCAGTTCGCCACTCAGTAATTGTCGCTCAAATTCAGCATTTTCACCTACATAACTAGCGATCATTTTCTTGACCTGGCGCTGCTGCAACATTAAACCGATCCCAAAATCATCGACACCTGCATTGTTTGAAATGCATGTTAAACCGTTGACTTTTTTACGCACCAATGCGGAGATGCAATTTTCCGGAATTCCACATAATCCAAATCCTCCAAGCATGAGTATAGCGCCATTGAAAATATCGGCTATGGCTTCATCAGCATTTTTGAATACTTTATTCATTTTACATTCTTTTTTACGGTAGCATGTTCACTTTCCATCAAGTTTAATTTTTCAGTCACCTTCACATAAATATGATTCATCAAAATTGGATTGCCAACATAATAATCATAGCTGCGTTTATATGAAGTGCCATCAATATGGTGCATGGAAAATATTTCACTATAATATTGTTTTAAGCGATCTTCCTTTGGTATAGAGTCTGAACGCATTTCGTTCACATATGCCTCAGCCAGCTGGATATCGGTAAGGATATTGATCATGCTATCGACAACAATTACAGAATCAGGAACACTGTTTAGCATCTGATCATTTACTACAAAAGGATCCTTGGGTTTGCAGGCAAAGGTCATCATCAAAAGCGCAGAACATATCAAAAAAGTCAATCGCATCGCTGCAATGGTTTATTTTTGCGCTAAGTTAGCCAATGAGCAGCACATATCACGAGATCAAAACCTTTCTGGATGCCCGAAAGGTGCAATTGATAGCGGTTTCTAAAACCAGGCCAATTGCACAATTGATGCCATTGTATGAGGCGGGGCAACGCGATTTCGGTGAAAACCGGGTTCAGGAGATGCGCGAAAAACATGAACTGATGCCTGCCGATATCCGCTGGCATCTGATAGGGCATCTCCAGCGCAATAAGGTGAAATATATCGCCCCCTGGGTGCATATGATCCATAGTGTCGACAGTGCCGATTTGCTGAAGGAGATCGATCGTCAAGCTGTTACGTGCAATAGGGTAATTCCATGCCTTTTGCAGATTTATGTGGCAACTGAGGAAACAAAATTTGGCCTCGATGAGCCTGAACTAATGGCTTTATTGTCATCAGAAGCTTTTCATGCTATGCATAACATTCAAATTTGTGGTTTGATGGGCATGGCAACAAATACTGAAAATCAGGAGCAGATACGCAAGGAATTTGCCACGTTACATGCCATATTTGAACGCACAAAAGCGCGTTTTTTTGCTCAGGATAACAACTTTAAGGAGCTGAGCATGGGCATGAGCAGCGACTATAATATTGCCGTGGAACAATGTTCCACGATGGTGCGAATTGGCAGCCTTCTTTTTAATTAGGCGCACTTTTTGCTTGTATCTTTGCGCCTATGATCTCCGGTCCCAAAGCATTGGTTACAATTGCATTTGCATATTCTTTATTATCAGCGTGTGCATATATGCCGGTAAAGGCAACCTTTACTGAAGCTGAAATCCCCGCTGCGCCTGACTTTGCAAACCCTGATTTATGGAGTGCTTTGCCCACGAGACATGATTCTGCTGACCATATTCCAAATGACAATATCTTTCCTGTTGTTGATGGACAGGCTGATGCAGCTGTAGATGTATTTTTTATTTATCCTACACAGTTTTTTTCCCGCAGTGAATGGAATGCTTCTCTTGATGATAAGAAATTAAATGCCACTATCGATGCGCGAGCAATTACACATCAGGCGAGTGTGTTCAATGGCAGTTGCCGCGTTTATGTTCCACGGTATCGACAAGCAACATTCAATGCCTATTTTTCACTTACCAATCCGGATGCGAAAAAAGCTTTCGAATTAGCCTACAGCGATATCAAGGCTGCCTTCGAATATTATCTTGAACATTACAACAATGGAAGGCCCATCATTATTGCCGGTCATAGTCAGGGCACCACACATGCAAAATGGTTGTTACGTGATTACTTTGATGGCAAACCGCTGGAAGACAAACTCGTAGCCGCATATTTAATTGGCATGCCTGTGTATGAAAATGATTTTACACAGATAGCACCTTGTGATAGCGCAGGTCAAACAGGCTGCTATGTGAGTTGGAGAAGCTATCTTGAAGGCAGTGAACAAAAACCAAAATTAATTGCTGCTGACCGCGATAAAATTGTAGTGCATAATCCGCTTACATTCAGCAGAACAACTGATTTCATCAGCAGCGATCATAATATCGGCGGCTTGGATCGCGATGCCAACACTTTAATACCGAATGCCTGCAGTGCTCAGATACATGAAGATATTGTTTGGGTAAGCAGACCTGATATTCGGGGGAAAGCATTTATTCCTGAAAATTTGCATCCTGCAGATTACAATTTATATTGGCTTACAATTAGAAATAATGTGCAGATGCAGGTAAACAATTATCTTCAGACTCATAAATGATCAGCGCCATTTAATGACGTTGATCTGCTCCGATGCCACTTGAAAGCGAAGTGGTGTTTGCCCAAGATATTCGCCATCAGCATCCATGTGAACAGGTGGATTGCTATTCATCTCAATGATTTTCCCTTTGAACGTTTGCACCTCCTGCATACCAATATGTGCACCTGTTTTTAATTTTGGCAAACTAATTACCATTTTCATTTTACTCATGGTTGCAATTACGGTAAGGTCAAGTATTCCATCATTAAAAATGGCTGCCGGTAATTGTTTCATGCCGCCACCATTAAATTTACCGCTGCCTATAGCTGCAGACAAAAACTGCATTTCAGATGAATTGCCATCAACTTTTATTTCGAGTTGTGTATGCTTGTACACAAAGAGCGTTGATAAAATTGCCAATTGATATTGCATTTTACCGCCCTGCCATTTTGATGAGCGCTCATAGATCTTTTTTGCAACTACACCTTCAAAACCGAGTCCGGCCATATTGATAAAATACCGCATGGCCTCTTTTCCGGCGTTTACATAGGTAACATTGGCTATATCATGTTTCATGGTTTCATGTCGAATAAGATCCTCAACAATCATTGCGAAATCAGGCTTACCAATCGTGCGAACCCAATCATTCCCTGTTCCTGCAGGTATCATGGCAACGGTGAACATTTCTGTTGAGATACCTGATTGGCAGAGTCCGTTTATGACATCATTTGCAGTACCATCTCCACCAAGTATTACAAAGCGACGAAAGCCTTGTTGAACGGCATTCTTGGCTATCAACGCAGCGTGATCACGGTATTCAGTAAATATTACTTCATAGTTAAATGGAGCTGCATCAAAAAGAGGCTTAATTTTATGCCAACGTTTAGGGGCGGCCTTCCCTCCGGAAACGGGATTAATAATTACAAACCAATCGTACTGCATAGTGTATGTTAACCAATGAAACTTTTCGCAATCAGGCACATCAGGTGGTTGACTGGATTGCCGATTACCTCGAAAATATACAGCAATATCCTGTAAAACCATCCATTGCCCCCGGTGCATTACGTGCGGCGTTGCCTGATGAGGCGCCGCAGTCAGGTGAAGCGATGGATGATATCTGGAAAGATTTTCTAAACATGATTGTTCCCGGAATAACCCATTGGCAACATCCCGGATTTATGGCCCTTTTTCCAAGCAATGCCAGCTATCCGGGCATATTGGGAGAGATCGCCGTTTCAGGATTAGGAATTAATGCCATGATGTGGGACACCTCACCTTCGGCAACTGAGTTAGAACAAACCGTAATGGAGTGGCTGAGAAAAGCTACCGGACTCCCTGACGGCATGCTTGGCGTTATTCATGATACGGCATCAATGAGCACACTTACTGCAATTATTTCGGCACGAGAACGCTATGCACAATTTCAGGTGAACCAACACGGATTTCATGGATACGACAAGCTGGTGATGTATTGCACAGATCAAACGCATTATTCTATTGAGAAAGGCGCAAAAGCTGCCGGAATTGGTGCCGCGCAGGTTAAAAAAATTGCCACAGATGATGCACATGCAATGATCGCCACAGCATTAACAAAACAAATTGCAGAAGATAAAGCAGCAGGACTACAACCATTCATGGTAGTTGCAACACTGGGCACAACCAGCACCTTAGCCTTTGACCCGCTTGAGGGAATTGGCAATATTTGTGTTGAACATAAATTATGGTTACATGTAGATGCTGCTTATGCAGGATCAGCATTTTTTTTGAATGAATATCGACATTTTCTACAAGGAATAGACCATGCCGACAGTTACGTATTCAACGCACATAAATGGTTATTTACAAATTTTGATTGCTCTTGTTATTTTGTAAAAGATGCCAATCACTTGATCAATACGTTTTCTGCAAATCCTGATTATCTTAAACGCACGGAAGAAAGTGTGGCCATGTTTAAAGATTGGGGCATTCCACTTGGCAGAAGATTCAGGGCCTTAAAACTTTGGTTTGTGTTGCGCAATTATGGTATTTCAGGGATACAGGAATTATTGCGAAAGCATATTGATATCGCAACAAATTTCCGCAATCAATTATTATCCGACACACAATGGGAGTTGATGGCTCCACCTGTTATGAATATGTTTTGCGTTCGGTATCACCCACAAGGAATCAATGATAATGAAGCCCTAAATGCATTAAATACCGCCTTATTAAAATCCATCAATGCCGATGGCAATTACTATTTGTCAGGCACCATCGTTAAAGGTATGTATATGATCAGAGTAGTAATGGGGCAAACACATCTGGAACAAGTTCATGCTGAAGGTTTACTGGCTTTAATGAGATCTAGTGCAAATAGCATCAATGATTTTAAAGCATTACGCTAACTACAAAGAAGCCAGATTCTGATATACGCTATCTCTTGCCTGAATAAGTGCTGCTTTTTCATGCTCAGGAAGGCGTTTGAAGCGCAGCGCCGACAACCACTTTTTGAAGTCGAAATAATAATAGTATGCAATATTTCCGGAAATAGGGAATGAGAACAAGAATATTAATCCGGAAACAATACTACCTAAAACAGTCCAGGTGATGATAAATAATATGAGGTAATAAATCGGAAACAAAAATAAACTGATAACATACTTCGCTGAAGACCAAAATATTTTCTGCTTTATTTTTTTCTCTACAAATTGCTGCGGAAATTTATAAGGCAGATAATTGATGATTGCACCATAAATATAAACCGGAAACATCAATAAAAAATACAAAGCCATAAACACCATGCTGAAAGTGTGGCTTCTGGATTTATCGAATGTATTTTCTTTAAGGTTATGCTGATTGCGTATACGCTTGTAGTTATGTAAGTTTTGAACCAAGCGTTTCATCCCTTCATGATCACTATGCTGATAAGCATCCAACTTTGCAGAGATCACTTTCTCTTCATTAAAAGAATTTAGTGGTGTAACCGGAATATTGTTGTTAAGCAGCGTTTCTCTGGCGTGCATTTTACTCAATTCAACAATATCGTGATGAAAAGTTCCGTGAGGCACATGCGTAGCTGTTTCCTTCATAGCCTTTTCGATATCATCTTTCAGGATATTGATTGTTTGAGCAGGTGCACTGCGGTATTGCTCATAATATTCCTTTAACAAAATAGGTTTGCCAAAATTCAATAGCTGCGTATGTTTGAATTTTTCGGCACCCGAATACATCACTCCAACAGGGATGATATGTATATCAGGTTGAAATTGATATTTTTCAGCGGCAAGAAAAGCAATACGACAAATACCTTTTTTCAGCGGACGAATATGTTCTTCATTTATACAATTCCCTTCAGGATAGATCCCCACCATGCCATTGTTGTAAAGAATATCGGCACAGGCTTCAAAGGTAGGTTGGTTCATGTTTTTGGTATCCACGCCATCCCGTTCACGCCACAATGGAAGCATGTGAAAGAAGATAAACAACTTCTTCATCATAGGATTATTGAAGGCATCACCTCTTGCTAATTGCCATACCTGAGTTCCTTTGCAATTCACAAATGCCAAAGAATCCATAAATGCATTGCGGTGGCTGATTGCAAATATTACAGGCTTATCGGTAGGAACCTGTTCCCATCCCGCCACTTCATATTTTGAATAGTAATATTTATAAGGAATGCCAATCAAGAATGGCTGCACAGTCCAGTAACCTTTGGTATAGGTGTGCAAAGTGGTATCCCTGAACGGGATAGGATTCTGTTTCTCAAATAAACGCCTGAGCAGCCGCTTGTCCATAGTAAAACAGGTGCAAAAATAACCGTTTTAAGCTTGCAATGTCTTTTTCGCTGCCATTCGCGACCAATAAGTAGCTATGATGAAGCCTGTAACTAGGTCCCAGATGCCCCACCAACCGGCTACTACTGCCATTCCACCAAGTCCTTTAAAAAAGCTGAAAATGATGATCAGACCAAGTGCAGCATTGTGAATTCCTGTTTCAATTGATAAACACTTTTTATCGGCAAAATCGAGTTTAAATAGTGCTCCGAGGCCATATCCACCTAACATTGCTAATCCGTTATGCAAGAGCACCAGCAGGAAAATCATACCAATAATTTCCATGAATAAATCATAGTTCTTCAGAAAGGCAAATACAATAAAGCAAAGGAAGATGATGACAGAAACAATTTGAACAGGCCTACGGATCAATGCTGTGAATTTTGGCATAAAATGATTTACCAACATCCCAATAATAAGTGGAACACCAAGGATCACAACAATGGTGGTAAATAATTCCATAGGTTCGACACTTATTTCCTGCATCAATTCAGCAGTTGGAGGGTATAATCCACCATAAAATGCAAAATTCAGCGGCGTCATAATTGGTGCCAACAAAGTTGAGGTTGCTGTAAGCGTTACTGAAAGAGCAACATTCCCTTTTGCCAGTGAGGAAAGGAAATTGCTCATATTCCCACCGGGACATGCTCCAAGAAGAAAAATACCTAAAGCAATACTCGGACAAGGCTGTAGGATGATTACAATCAAATAGGTAAGAAATGGCAGCAACACATACTGGGATAGAATTCCCGCAATGGCCTTTCGCGGGTATTGAATCAGACGTTTAAAGTGTTCAACCTTTAGGTCAAGTGCTATTCCAAACATCAAAAATGCAAGCAGACAATTAAGCAGAATCAGATTGTTCTGATCAAAATTTAATTGCTTTGCGTCAATGATATCACACATATGCCTGGTTTTCGACGCAAGATAGTATTTCTTCTACGTGTATGAAAATGGATCAATAGCCGTAATTTTGTGCAAAAATCAAGGGTGAGGATATTTCCGGCGGACATACCACAAGTATTGGAATTTGAAAAGGTGTTACACGAGGTAGCCAGGTATTGCGATAGCAGTCCGGGGGCGGATCGGGTTGCAAGAGTGCGTCCATTGGACAAATTTGATGAGGTGAAAAAGATGTTGTTGCAAACACGCGAAATGACGCATTTGCTGCAATATGCCCAAGGATTCCCTCACGATAAAATGTTTGATATCCGCCCTACCCTACCACTGCTTGCCATAGAAAACTATGTATTAAGTGAACAGCAATGCCATGAAATACATCGCGTGGCGCTATTGATGGGTAGTATCATCCGATTTTTCAATAGCAATCAGGAGCAATATCCGGTATTGCAGCAATTTGTCAGCGGCACAACTTATGTAAGCGCTATTTCTCAATCGATAAAAGCAGTTATTGATGATGCAGGGCATATGCGCAATGACGCGTCGCCAGAACTTGTGCGCATTCTGAAAGAAAAAGACGATGCCATGCGTTCGCTTGGAAAAGTGTTTCAGTCGGCACTACAAAAATATCGCAGTGCCGGATTTTTGAGCGAGGTGGAAGAGAGTATGCGCAATGGAAGGCGAGTGTTAGGTATTCAAAGTGAATACAAGCGCAAAATTGCCGGTATCATACATGATGAAAGCGAAACCGGTCGTACGGTATTTATGGAACCACAGGAAGTGGTCAATATTCAAAATGAGATTTTCGAACTTGAACGGGAAGAAAAACGCGAGATCTATCGCATTTTGAAAACCCTCACGGCAGACCTGGCGCCACATCAACAAATACTGGATAAATATCAACAGATACTTGGCATTATAGATTTCACCAGGGCGAAGGGCCGTTATGCTTTGGAAACACAATCAAGCATGCCGCAATTAGAAAAACAACCCATTGTTTGTTTATACGATGCACGTCATCCCGTATTATTATCGCTGCATAAAAAACAACATAAACAGGTTGTCCCCTTGCAGGCAGAGCTTGATAGCAATAATCGCATATTAGTGATTTCAGGTCCAAATGCAGGTGGTAAATCTGTTGCCATGAAAACGATAGGTTTATTGCAATACATGACCCAATGCGGGCTGCTGATACCTGCTTCCAGCCATTCAAGAATTGGCATTTTCAAACAAATATTTTGCGATATCGGCGATACCCAATCGCTGGAAGATGAACTTTCTACCTATTCTGCCCGCTTGATGAAGATCAGGCATTTCCTTCAACACGCAGACCGCGAAACCTTATTATTGATAGATGAATTTGGCAGCGGCACTGATCCTGTGATGGGTGGAGCCATTGCAGAAGCAGCTCTGCGTATGTTGAATGAAAAGAAAATATTCGGCGTGATCACTACGCATTATGCCAATCTGAAATCGTTTGCTGCAAATGCCATCGGCTTGTTTAATGGCAGTATGTTGTATGATGAGGCAGAATTAAAACCCATGTACTTGCTTGAAACAGGTAAACCCGGCAGTAGCTACGCTTTTGAATTGGCAAAGAAATCTGCCCTACCCGGGACTTTGATAGAGGAGGCAAAGAAACTGATCAGTAAAGAACATATTCGATTCGAAGAGTTACTGAAAAATGTACGTATAGAAAAAGAACATATCAGATTACGTGACAAGGAGGTTTCAAAAAAAGAGGAGCAATTAAAAAAGAAGGAAGTTGAACTGGCTGCCGCGATGGAAAAAACGCGCGAGCAACGTGAAAAATATAATCTTAAAAAACTGGAGAAAGAGGATCAAACCATTAGGGAAATGGAAGCCACGTTTAAAAACTTGTTACAAGAGTTTAAGCAAGTGCAATCAGATCCTGAAATGGATAATGCAACCAAAGAACAATCCAAAGATACGGTGCGTAAATTCTTTCAGGAGCAACGTAAAAAGACATTTGATCATCAGAAAAAAATACGCCCTACTCCAATTCCGCAATGGCAGCGCGGTGAAATAAAGATCGGCGGGTATGTGAAATTGAATTCGGGAAGTGAAATCGGAGTATTGGAATCTGTAAAAAATAATAAGGCTACCGTTATATTCAACAATATCCGCACAACAGTTCCTTATGCCGATTTAATTGGCATTGCAAAAACAGAAGCTCCTGCTATTACGCCTGCAAAAATTAAGGTTACCATTGATGAAAGCGATTTCAATACGGAATTGGACTTACGCGGACAACCACGCGAAGAGGCAATGATGAATCTCGAACAGTATCTGGATGCTGCCATGATGCGCAAGATTTATCAGTTAAGAATATTGCATGGCAAAGGCACAGGCGCCATCAGAGAGGTTGTGCAGCAAACATTGAAATCGCATCCTGCCGTGTTGCGTTTCGAATTTGCAAACAGAGAAGG
>JAIBBA010000130.1 GCA_019694895.1 Chitinophagales bacterium | reverse complement strand
TACATTGCCGGATGGCTCAAGAAACTGAAAGACGACAGACGGTTTATCCTTTTTGCCAGTTCTAAAGCACAACGGGCAGTTGATTACATTTTGAATCAGCCTATCGCTGACGTGAAAGAGGAAATCGGCCCAACGGCTGATGTGAGTGCGTAACGCTGCCCGTATTTATTAAAGAATGCACATCCCTCAATTTGCATTCAAACAAAGCCTGCTACCAGAAAATGGTGCGGGCTTTATTTATTTTGGTTGTTATTCTGAAATGTCCGATGCACCATTAATAGTTCTTCAAATGCAAAATTTGCATGTTGAATGGAGGCGTATAAATTCTGGATTGCATCTATTTCTAACCAACGAGGATCAGAATAACTGCCACTACTCTTTAATTCATTTACCTTATCAATCGCAATTTTAAAAATCTCATCAAGATTATATATTTTATAATTACTTCGAAAGATGGATTCATAGATTAAAACAAGCTCCCAAACTAGAAGCCTTTTTTGCGCAATATCATCATTGAAGTTAAGCGTAATTTCCACGCAATATATAAATATTTCATTACATGCTTCGAGGCTTCTAATAACTTGCGAGTGCATCAGGCTAGTTACCCAATCCTTATTTCGCAGGTCAAAAAACAATCGCTCGATGGCAATCGCTCCTTCGCTGTAAATCCCGTCCTTCCCTATATATTGCAGTAACTGAATCCGGTGTTCAAGTAATTCATACGAATCTGCAATATCATCAACTTTCACTTGTACTTTTTCTTTCTCCTTTTGTTGATTCAATTCATCTTTTTGATTTTCATACTGCTTATTTGCAAGGATTAAGGAATCACGTTCTTTTGAAAATGCTTGATAGGCGAAATAGGCAGCTATAAGAGTAAGGAATGGACCAACAATTCCACCCACAGAATCACCAACCGGCCCGAATTTATTAGGTTGAACTTGAAAGCAGAGATAAATTATTAAATAAATTGCGCCTACAAATAAAACAAATAGAGCGAAAACAAATGTGGGCGAAATACGTTTCATTGCTCCCAAATTTACTTTATTGTTGTGAGCTGCTTCAACATGCTTACCATTTCTTTAAGGTTCTCAATTTCATGATCCTCAGATGCAATCACCGTCTTGTACAACTCCTCAATTTTCTCAACATCACCGATGAAGTGGCCAATTGCATGACCATTATGTGTTTTGTAGTTGTAATAGGTCAAGGCAGGTTCCTGAGGAATAAGTTCAATCAGATCAACACTGAGAACTTTGGCTATTTGAAACAGCACTTCTCCTTTGATTTGTGTCTCGCCAGTTTCAAGCTTGCTGTATGCTCTTTGCGAGACACCAAGTTCTGAGGCAAGGTATTCTTGGGTAAATCCGGCTTTCTCGCGGACTTCTCGGATTCGGTTTCCAAAGGATAGGGATGGCTTGTTGTGGAACATATGATCTAGTTTGGTTCTGTTTAGAACTAATTTGGTTCTAAGGTAGAACTTTCTAGGTTCTTAGTTAGAACTTTTAGGAAGTATTTTTTCCACCTGATACTCATAGATTGCGGACTTTCTTTTCACCCTAAAACCAATGGTTCAACTATGAAAAAACAGCTTGTATTTGCTTTTACCCTTGTGCTCTTGTTTTCAATCCGCCTGAACGCACAAACTACTGATTCCTGCACTGGAAACACCTCGAAAGTGATCATTGACGGAGATGATGCCCTATACTTCAATCTGCAGGGCCTTAACCTCAATGCCTACAATTGGGATGATCCTAACATCAATTGTCATATCAATCTAATGTTGGATGCTCACCGGTCTAGCATGGTCAGTTCCACTTGGGGCTGGATTTTGATTGGAACAGGTGCTTCAGGGTTAGGAGCTGCAATTGCTCTTACGTATTGGATTGATGGTGTCGCACCTATTTATGTAGTGTCAGTTGGCAGTATTGGAGGAGGAATTGCCTGTCTAATCAAAGCCTCAAAACAGAAAAAAGTTATGAATTACCACTTAAACGTGGTGTCGGGATACTACAGAGAACAGGGGTTAAATTGAGACCGTCTCAGTCTTATCGAAATGCCACTTCCCTAAATAGAAGTGGCATTTTGCATTAAAAATTTGCCAATTCGCACAAAATCGTTTGGAAATCTAAAAAAGCCACAATATATTCATATTTGTAATTCCAAAAATAATTTGAATTTTAATATATTTGTCAAGATTTTTGCTAATTTACACTTTTTCTATCGTGTTGTTATAAAATAATATTTACTTATCAGTAAAACAATTTTATTCTTAAATATTTTGATGAGCATAAATAATATTTGCAGAAAATTTAAATCGAAAATTATTACCTGAAATCAATTGCTCTATTCTTAAAGAGAATTAACGAATTATATTATATATGAATAATAAATTCACAATGCCGAGTTCCAATCAAAGCTTTCTAGCCTAGAAATGAAAATGTGTATTTGAAAAACAAGTAATGTGTTAAATCCCACTGCAATGCGTTATTTACAAGAAATTATTATAACCTCTCTATTACTACTTCAAATAAGTTGCTTCGGGCAAGCATCCATTATTTGGCAAACATGTTTTGGCACATCATATGACGACTATTTTACCGATGCAATACATACATCTGATGAAGGATTTTTGACTTCTTTATTTTATAGCGGTATTGACGGTGATGCAAATCCTGATGATACAATTATATATCCTGCACGAGTAATAAAGTTTGATTCGGATTTCAACATACAATGGCAAAAGGGATATGGTGGCTCAGATGGGTACAATAACTTTATTAAAATTATTCAAATTACGGAAGGTTACTTTTTTACAGGATATTCGTCCTCGACAGATGGAGATTTCGGCGGGACAACCGGTGGAAGAGATTTTTCAATTATAAAAACTGATTTTGAGGGCAATAAAATTTGGGGGAAGTGTTATGGAAGTGAACAAGATGATTTCATTCAAAGTGCCATTTTAACTAGCGATAATGGAGTTTTAATTACAGGTCGGTCTAATCATGAAGGTGGCGATATACCCTTTCACTATGGCGATGGAACAACTCCTGACGCAATTTTAATGAAGGTAGACTCCTTAGGAGAAATAGAATGGGTGAAGGTAGTTGGGGGGACAGGGTATGATAGTCCTCTTGGTGATCCGATTGAGATTGTTGAAAATGTTTATCAAGTTCATATATACTCTTCTTCAAATGATTATGATCTTAATGGCACTGATAGTATTGGTGAACTTAAGCGATGGATTATAAACATTAACGAGTTAGGCGAAATAATAGATGAAAATTGCCTGTCAGCAACGAATGATTTTTTAAGATTTGATGGTCATACTTATTTTAAAAATAATGAGACAATGGTAGTTGGTGTTGGTAATCCTGAATCTGAATTATTCCCAGCTGATGAGGGGCACATGTTTGATGAAGGGGCGATAGCGTTTTTTGATGCTGATTTGAAATTAAATAATATGAAGCAATATGGCGGGAGCAATAAAGATTTGCTTTACGCAACTGCATGGGATGAGAATAATAATTACTATTTTATTGGTACAAGTAGCTCATTGGATTATGACCTACCCAATAATTATAATGGTGGTGAAAATAAGGATTATTGGTTACTCAAAACAGATAGTCTTTTCAACAAAGTATGGTCTATGAATTTTGGAGGTTCATACCAATTTGGAGACTTAAATGGTAAGGAGCTCATTTGCAAATTAATTCATACAAACAATGTACTTTACTTTTTTGGCATGTGTATGGTTACCGACACTCTTCCCGATAATGATATTGATTGTGGTCATATATCAACCCTTCCAGGTTTTGTATTTTCTGACGCCTGGTTGGTTGCATTTGATATAACAGTTGATCCAATCGTTGATACTCATATAGATTCAGGAATACTAATTTATCCAAATCCGACTTCGGACAATGTAACAATTGAAATGGAAAAGATATCAGAAGAATCAGAATTAGTAATATATAGCGCCCTTGGATATAGAGTTTTTAGTTCCGATTACACAGGATTGTCCTCTGTCGTTGTAGATACAGATACCTTCAGTGACGGACTTTATCTAATTGTTATATCTAGCTATAAAAAAATCATTTGTTCGGCGCCCTTAATTATTCAACATTAAAATGACTTCTATGAAAACTAAAATTGCTTGTCTACTGATCTGCTTTTTTTTAACCTTAGAAAATGCATTTTCTCAGGAGGATGTAGAATGCTCTGAATCCTATTTAACTTCTGACTGGAGTTTAGTAGGGCCATTTCAAGATAATTTGTATTCCAACATTGGTCGTGTGATTAGCATATGGGTATCACCTGATGATCCTGATTATATTTTAATTGGAACTAGAGCAAGCGGCGTTTGGAAAACAATTAATGGTGGAGAGAATTGGGAGAATTTAACAGGCCATCAATTACCAGCCTGCGGTGCAACTGGAATTGCTGTGTATGACAATGGGACAACCACTCTATCTGATGATCATATTTATATTACAACTGTATTTCTTGGAACAGAAATTAATGAATATAACGTTGGTGTTGCTTTTTCGGAGGACAATGGAACAACTTGGGAATATGATTATTCGATGGATAGTGACCCAAGCCTAGGTACTTACCCATTTACTAGAACTGGAAATATAGGCAGTCCTAATGTTTATCTCAAGCCAGGAACTGACAATCTATATATCTTAAATGGATCGATTGTATACATTAAAGATTTAAGTAGTGGGGATTGGTCAATATTCAAAAATATTGATGATTTTTCAACTGGGACAAATCACTACCCAATTGAAGTCGATTTTTTACAAGGATATGCTGATTTTACTGTTATAAGTGTCGCGGATGGCACAACTTCTGATGTATATTATACCTATAATGGTGGAGCAGATTGGGAACCTATACCCGCGCCAACAGTACCAACACCTCCAACCGGATATACACTCAGCAACTTTAAGTTTAGCACGACAATCACTAATCCTGAGGCAATGTATATATTATATACATTTGGGTTTGAGAATGGAACATCTGACTTAACGATATCATATTTATATAGATATACGGTACCATTGGGAGGCACTATTGCAATAACTGAAACTCATGATGTGAGCGGGCTAACATCGGGATACATTGGTGACAACGTTTACGAGTCTAGAGAACTTTTTGTATGTCCAGATGCGACTGATATTTGTTTTATTAGGCGCGGTCAGGGTGAATTATTTAAAACAGATTTACCTACTAACTCTGACCCTATCACATTTTATCCAGCATCCCAGTATTATGGTTCAAAAACACACGCAGATATTCGTGACATGGAATATTATCAAAGTGGATCATTGAGTTATGTGTATATCGCCCACGATGGCGGCGTAAGTAGATGTGATGACAAGGAATCTATTTCCAGCACAGCAGCTGATGACAACGACGGATTGTGGGAGAATCTAAATGGCTTAGGATTAGCTATCACGGAATTTAATGGATTTTCAAATTCAGAATTGGAGGATAATAGGATTTTTGCTGGATCAGGGGACGGAAATAGTTTTGTTGTAAAGAAAAGCGTAACTGACCCAAGTGAACTAGATTTTATTAATTATCCTTCTCTACAAGATTATGCACGTGCAGAGATCTCTACAATTAATGCTGATGTGGCCGTAACGAACAGTAATGGTGGATTTTTTAGGGATGATACACAAACAAAAAAATATAACTTAGGGACATTAAATTATGTTAATACTTTAGACCTTCCTCTACCTACTGCCGCAACTGGCATGACTATATCAAATAGTGAGGAGACGAATTGGGGCTATCGTCCTTTTGATTTTGATGAAACTGGCATCTTTTGGATGGCTTCAGTAGATATGTTTAGCTTCGAAAAGGAAGCTACTTCTGATTTCCCTGCAAATACAAGTAATCAAATCACGTCCTCTTTTTATAAGGATGCGGATTTATCGGATTATACTACATATGAACCAATAACCGCATATAAGCGCATAATGGATTACCCGCTTGAACTACAGATTACAATTTATTACTCGACAAAAGAAGTTCAGACAACTGGTGATCCAAACAAGCTTATCAAGGCACTATACGTCCCAACAGATCCTAATCCGTACAGCAATATTGACATAACGCCAAACACAGTGATCGGTGACGCAGCAAGCCAAATTAGTAGTTCATGGATTACCGATATTGAGACTGACCCCCAAAATCCTCTGCAAGTGTGGATTTCATTTGGAGCAACAAAGGGTTCATTTACCCACAATTATTTGACAACAAGTAGCCAAGGGAAATCAGGAAAAGTTTATTTCTCACCTGATGGAGGTACGACTTGGTATAATCGATCTGATGGTCTACCTAATTATCCAATTCTTTGTTTAACATATTGGAAAGGTTCAAATGATATTTTGTTTGCCGGAACGGATGTCGGTGTATTTGCTTGGCATCCTGATTTAGAAAGCGAAACAGGCGAAGGTACATGGGAATGTTTTAATGAAAACTTGCCATATTGTAGTGTTAATGATTTGGAAATCAACAATTGTTCTCAAACATTAAGGGCATCTACATTTGGTTTTGGAATATGGGAAACTCCACTTCCTGTATCTGTTATAGAAGATTATGATGAAATAGAGATATCATCAGATGTAATATGGACTCAAAGCATAGATATATTAAGCGACATTGTCGTAAATTCGGGGGCTACATTAACGATTCAAAATTGTGAAGTAAGAATGCCACCATCAGGTAAAATTATTGTTGAAAACGGAGCAAGTTTGATTTTAGATGGTGGGACAATAACAAACCATTGTGAATTATGGGAAGGTATCGAAGTTTGGGGAAAAGGAGGTAGTGTTGCTCACCCTACTGCTGTAGGAGATATTTACACTGGAAGTTATCCTGTGGATGGAGATGATCACGGAGTTGTATTAATAAAAAACGGCGGGACTATTGAAAATTCTCTCTCAGGAATTGTTACATATAATTCTGCAGACCCTTCAAATTCAGGATATTATGGCGGTATTATAGTTGCAAATGAGGCTAATTTTCATAACAACGCTACAAGTATTGATTTTAGACCGTTTGATTCAGGTGCTTCAAATACAGACGACGATAACATTAGTGAATTTCGATATTGTTCATTTGTAAAAGATGAAGAATTGCCTTGTGGAACAATTTGCCCTGCAGACGTTTTCCTTACAGATGTTGATGGTGTTTATTTTGATAAGTGTACTTTTGCAAATTCATTCGTCAATTGCAGTGATTTTAATTACCCTGTCGGAATCAAAAGTGTAAATGCAACTTATACTGTTCATAGTGAACTTTGCATCCCTCCAGCAGAAGTTGGATGTGAGGTTGAAATATCAAGTTTTACCGGATATTATCGTGCAATATGGGCCGCTAACACTGCATATCGCCCGCTGAAAATAAGAGTAGAAGGAGTAGATTTTATTGACAATGAACGGGCGATGTTGTTCTCCGCGGTTTCGAATTCAGAAATTTGGCGTAACAATTTTGAAATTCCTGACTACGATAGTAAGACAGGTTATGGATTGTATCTAGAAGGATGTATTAATTACCACGTTGAAGGAAATTATTTTACTAGTTACGGCTCAATGACAAATAGTTCCCATTATTGTTCTGGTATCTTTGTAGAAAACAACCATAACACTGCGACAGAAATATATAGAAATTCGTTTGATAATATTGAAATTGGGATTCGCAGTCAAGGAAACAATTCAAAGTTACAAATACGTTGCAATGATTTCAATACACCTATTCTTGATTACAACATTATTGTTACATCAGGAACATTAGGAAATCAAGGTATTTGTAATGCAACTATAACACAACCAGCGGGAAATCAATTTAGTCATGATGATTTTACCGAGAGTGATTTTAGGATTGTCCCTTCTGGTGTTAATTTAAATTATAGACATCATACTGAGGCGACTTATATCCCAGAAGACTATACTACTACACAAATTAATCTACATAATTGTAGTGTTAGTGGCGCTGAGGATTGTGTATCCACGCTCCCGGGCGGGACAGGTGGTGAGGAAAGAATGATGATGACTAAAGCTACTGAATATCAGGCTGCAATTGAACTAGAACTTGCAAAGATTGATGGTGGAAATACCGGCGGGATGATAACTGATATACAAGGTGGGGCTTCACAAACTGAAGTTAAATATGCACTCGATGAGGCAAGCCCATATATTAGCAGTGAAGTACTGGTTGCATTGGTCAATGAAGAACCGCTAGGTACAACTGAAATGCTTGATGTTATGGATAGCAATTATCCTATTTCCGATACAGTTGCTACCTCACTTGAAATTAGCAATTATGATGTGCCATCTGCAGTGATTGAAACACTTAGCGAAGATATTGTTGACAACATGCTTACGGTATCAGCCATGTCAGATTTATTGGCAACTGTATCAGTACTTGAAACCAAGCGTGAATATGCTGTCTTGCAATCAATAAATCATCTTGTTGATGAAATTGAAATCGACTCAGCGATAGCCCTCGTATCAGAAGAAACGGGAGATTGGGCTCGTCAGCAAGAAGTTCAAATTCTCACTTCAATATCTAATTACAGTCAGGCTGAATCTGCTCTGGAGCAATATTCAAGTGTTGATCAATTTGGCGAAGATTTCAAAACGCTATACACAATTATCAATGATATTGAAAGTAC
>JAIBBA010000233.1 GCA_019694895.1 Chitinophagales bacterium | reverse complement strand
TGGCCGGATCGAATGAATGAACTGACGCTTTTCGTGATTGCAGACAAAATCAAAACAACATGCATCATCATGCTTGTAGCAATGATGCAGGCAATCGCTGTTATGGTAATATTGGTGAAAGACATTATACCATTTGTAATTGGTATGAATACAATTAAAGTATATGTCATTGCCATTCGAATGATGGCGACAATTTGCATACGCATCAATTCCAATAATAAAGCCTGACGAGCACTCACATGCATGTCAATTGCCTGACCGGTGATGGTCAACGCAGTTGTTTCCATTAATTCGCGAATGGTTTGTACATGCAATACACGTATGGTGCAGTCTATGCATTCAATCAACAAACCGATGATGGCAATTCTTTTTGCCATAGCGGTAACAATTAATTTTAATAAGGTAATGATCATGTTCATAATGATCGGATTTGTGCGGAATGCCGCGTGAAAAAAAATACATCATTTCCGGACACAAAAAAGCCCGGACATAGTGTTGCCAGGCCGATCTTGATGAATGTTATGATCAGGTGCAACACGCATAGCCACTACGTTTTAGCGTAATGCTATCATCGGACGGAAATTCAACATGTTGCATATAATTTGTTTTTATGAATAAATAGCAAAACACCTTCATGTATGGGCAAAAAAATACCCGGAACCGGTCCGGGTAAAAATATTTTTCACGGATTCGGTTTTTATCTACAATTGATAATGTTCTTACTCATTGCTGTCGCAAAGATATAAAACAAAAAATAAATTTAATAACCATAATTTGCCAAATGCAAAAACAAAAGGAGCAGTAATAATAAAATCACTGCTCCTGAGTCGCCGGTGAGATCGATACTCACCAAAATTTAAATACCTTAATTATTTAATGCACCCTGGTTTATCCAAGCCATAACTGTATTGATCTCGCAAGAAGATAATTGTGGTTCAGCCTTGGGCATAAAACTTGTTCCTGATACCCAGGCAATAGAATTATAAAATGAACTTGTAGATGGGTCACCGGGCGTTACGCAATTGATCAGATTGTCATATCCTTCCATATTGTTACCTCCACCCAATGCATCGGCACTGGTGGCGCTGTGGCAGGTAAGACATGAGTTGTCGAGCAGCGATTGAATATCGGTGCTGAACGATACTGCTGTAGTATCGCATACTGTTCCGAGGTAACCTAATTCTTCCATGCTATCGTAATAACATGAACTGAGGAAACTGCCTGTAAAAAGGCAAACTGCAGCCGCAAAGGCCAGTAATTTTTTAGTCTTAGTCATTTGGAAATCCATTTTCAACCCAGATTCTTATTTCATCAATTTTACATTCAGGCATTAGGGCGGCATTATCGGGCATGGCCACATATCCCGCATTATGCTGTATACTTCCCATTAATCTTCCATCACCTGCTATATCGGCAACACCTGCATAAGTAGTGAGGTCTATACCACCGGAAGGGCTTCCTCCGCTGTGACAACCGTTGCAATAGTTCGACATGGTATTTACAATTGTGGTGCTGTAGCTTACTGCTGTTGTGTCACAACCACCGGAACATTCATTGTTATGTGCTCCCTGGTTGATCCAGGTTTTCAGTAAATCAATTTGGGCCGAAGTTAATGGTTGATTCGGGCTTGGTGGCATTTTATCTTCACCGCCTCCTGAAGTTACTGCCTCTATCATGTCGCTATGATTGGCATTGTAAGCATCAACATAATCGCTGTTGATAATAGTTTCATACGAGGTTAACTCGTTGGCTTCTTCTTCGCCACTGCCATCGTGACAACCACTTTTCGCACAATTGCTGACGATGAGTGGTAAAATATCATTCACGAAATAAACGGTGTCGGGATCACAATTATCAGTCACGGAATGTTGTGTCGGATCAAATGGTGGATCGTGTTTACAGGAACCGAAAGCAGCAGCAATAATCAACCCGCCGGTAAATAACCCAATTACGCTTTTCATACAATTCAATCTCTTTTCTGCTTATTACAACATCAACTGCGTACCATTCATTCCTTGAAAATGATGATTTTACTCATCAATTATCAGGATAGCCTTCATCCACCCAGGTCATGATCTGCTCAATCAAACAATCAGGCAATGGCATACCGCCGGAAGGCATGAATGAATAACCTGCAGCTCCTGTTACGGCACCTACAAGTCTGCCGTCAGCAGCTACATCTGAAATGCCATCAAAACTTCCTGTTCCGTTATAGGCGGTAAGATCTATGCTTCCCGAAGGACTGGTATGGTCGTGACATCCGGTGCAATAGGCATCCATGATGGGTAAAATATTGCCGGAGAATGTTATGGCAGTTGTATCGCAATCTGCACAACTATTATTCAAAGCACCCTGATCCATCCAAGTAACCAACATCTGAATTTCTTCATCTGTCAAGGCAGCCATAGGCCAAGGCGGCATGCGGTCGTCAAGATCATTTTCGGTGACAACTTCAATAAGTTCACTATTCCAAGGATGCGTGAGGTTAAGAATACCGCTGGTTTTGATTTTGGTGTAAGTGCTCAGGTTAAGACCTTCTTCATGTGTTTCCGCATCGTGACAGCCACTTATCGCACAATTTGATATGAAAATAGGGTAGATATCGTTCTCAAAATACACGGTATCCGAGTCGCACGTGCTGAAAACTAAGGTGTCGGTTGGCCCTCCCGTGGTATCAA
>JAIBBA010000129.1 GCA_019694895.1 Chitinophagales bacterium | reverse complement strand
AGAACATCTTGCAAAGGCATTTGAAGCACTCGATCATCACGATTTTGTGATTGGTCCGGCACATGACGGCGGATATTATCTCATAGGTATGAAAAAATGGAACCGTTGGGTTTTGGAAAATAAAAGCTGGAGTGAGCATAAATTATTTCAGGAAACGCAAGCTGACATCCTCAGCAGAAATGGCACACTTCATCTATTAGAACCACTAAGCGATATCGATGAATTAAAGGACATACAAGCTATAAGTTTATTTAAATCACTGATACAGGCATGATCGCAATTATTATTTTACTGGCAGCACTATTTCTCGCCTATTCAAATGGCGCGAACGACAACTTCAAAGGTGTATCTACACTCTTTGGCAGCGGCACCACAAATTTTAAGACCGCTCTTCGATGGGGCACCATCACAACACTAGCAGGTTGTTTATTTGCGATGTATATCGCTCAAGGGTTAATGAAAAATTTCAGTGGAAAGGGATTGATTCCTGATGACACCTTACAAGACCCTAACCTCGCAATAGCCGTGGCCATTGGCGCAGCAGCCACCGTATTTCTAGCAACCAGGATAGGCATCCCTGTTAGTACGACACATGCCATTGTTGGTGCACTTACCGGTGCAGGATTTATTGCGGTAGGAAGCGAATTGAATGTTAATCAACTTGGTGAAACATTTTTAAAACCACTCATCCTCAGCCCATTTATAGCATGTGGTGCCAGCATTATATTATATCTGCTATTCCGTCAAATCAGAACCTGGTTGCGCATAGAAAAAGATACCACGCTTGAAATACAGGAACCGCACTTTGCACAAAATAGCATAAGCGCATCAACAATTTCCCTCACTCAGCAACCTAAAGAATCTTATACCGGTCATATCGTTGGTATCAGTGCACAAAAAATATTGGATAGCCTACATTTTATCAGCGCCGGTGCAGTAGGCTTCGCCAGAGGCATGAATGATGCACCGAAAATTGCCGGGCTATTATTGCTCGTGCATTTTCTAAACGTGCCTTCCATGATCATCATTGTTGCCGCAGTGATGGCAGCCGGTGGATTATTAAATGCGAAAAAAGTTGCTGAAACAATGAGTCGCAAAATTACATACATGAATCCCGGTCAAGGATTTACCTCAAATCTGGTTACAGCCGTATTAGTGTGGACAGCAAGCATGAGCGGATTACCGGTTTCAACAACTCACGTTTCCGTAGGTGGTATTTTCGGTATCGGAGTAGTAAATAGAAAAGCTGATTACAAAATGATAGGAAAAATTGTTGGGTCGTGGGTACTTACACTTCCAATTGCAGCAGTTTTAGCAGCTACAACATTTTATATTTTACAACAATTCAATTGAAAAATTAAATAAAACAACAAGCATGTCGACAACGTATTTAGAAACAACACGCAATGTGTACAAAGAAGCAGCTGAAAATCCGCAGAAAGGATTATGCTGCACCACCACGCCTGTTTGGCAATTGCCCGGATTGGTGATTCCACAAAAAATGCTGGAGATGAATTATGGTTGCGGAAGCACGGTTAACCCTCGCGATTTGGTAAATGATCCTACCATTCTATATGTCGGCGTTGGTGGTGGCATGGAATTATTACAATTCGCTTATTTCTCTCGTCGCAAAGGTGGCGTTATAGGTGTAGATGTTGTAGAGGAAATGTTGCAAGCTTGCCACGAAAATTTGCTTGAAGCAGAAAAATTAAATCCATGGTTTAAACGCGAGTTTGTCGACTTGCGCAAAGGCGATGCATTTAATTTACCTGTAGAAGATAATTCTATTGACATCGCTGCACAAAATTGCTTGTTCAACATATTTCGCGATGAAGACCTTGAAAAAGCGCTGAAGGAAATGTATCGCACCATGAAACGCCATGCGCGCTTGGTGATGAGTGATCCTACATGCGAACAGGAAATCCCTGAAAACTTGCGCAACGATGAAGAATTGCGGGCACTCTGCCTGAGCGGTTCATTGCCTTTGCAAGAATATATTAATCGCATCACAAATATCGGTTTCGGAACCATTGAAGTGCGCGCCCGTCGCCCATATCGCATTTTGGATCCAAAACATTATGCTACCAACGAGTTACTTTATATAGAAAGTGCCGAAGTGTGCGCAATTAAAGATCCTATGCCTGCCGACGGACCTTGTGTATTCACCGGCAAAACAGCAATCTATTTCGGCGATGAAGAATATTTCGACGATCACAAAGGACATGTGATGACACCAAACCAACCACTTGCCGTTTGCGATAAAACAGCAGGTAACCTGGCTGCACTGAATCGCGATGATATTTTTATCTCAGGATCTACATGGTTTTACGATGGCGGCGGATGCTGCTGATCGATACCCGCTTTTTATCAGCCCCAACCCGACAGTTGGGGCTTTTTTGTGGTCCAAGCCTCGTATCTTTATGCCTACCTCAATCTAAAGGCATGGAAAACAACAACTGGAGCAATAATTCCGTTTTCAAAACAACCCTCATCGTCATTCTTACATTGGCAGGATTGTTTGGCGTTGTTTGGTTGTTGATGCAGATCACTTCAATTCTGTTTTATTTTATAATTGCCGCAATAATTTCTATTATCGGAAAACCGATTGCCGACTTGCTCGACAAGTTGCATATCGGAAAATTTAAAATGCCATCTTCCTTGTCGGCCTTGTTAACTATCGGTGTTTTATATGGTATCCTCTTTGGCATCATCAGCATATTTACACCACTGGTTATTCAACAAACAAATACCATCAGCCATATCGATACCCAGAAAGTGGCAGACGGACTTCAACAGCAAGTACAAGTGCTCGACTCTATGCTCGTGCATGTACAGGACCCCACTCAACCTGCTAAATCCGTTGAACTAATATTAAACGAATCATTGCGTGAAGCAATTAATGCAACATCGCTCACACATATTTTCAATAATATTTTAGGCGGACTCGGAAACGTGATGGTGGCGCTGTTCTCAATCACTTTTATTACCTTCTTTTTTCTGCGTGGTGAACGATTATTTTATAATATCATCATGGTACTCACACCAACCAAGCTTGAAGGAAACGGGCGGCGCATTCTGCATTCCAGCAAAAAATATCTTACGCGCTATTTTGTCGGTTTAATAATTCAATCGACAGTCGTTTTCATCCTTATCGCAGTTGGATTGTTGCTATTGGGATTTGGCGCCAATAGCTGGTTGATTGCACTCTTTGCGGGTATTATTAATATCATTCCATACATCGGTCCCATCATCGGAATGTTGTTTGGTATGCTGATTGGTATAACCACTAATCTGAGTGTTGATCCGAATTTCGATATCATTCCGATGCTGATACAACTACTGATTTTATTTCAGGGTGTTCAGCTCATTGATAATTTCGTATCGCAACCTATCATCTATTCCAACAGTATTAAAGCACATCCGCTCGAAGTGTTCTTCGTTGTACTGGTGTTTGGCTCCCTGGCCGGTGTTCCCGGAATGATTGCAGCCATGCCGGTATACGCCTTTTTCCGCATTATTGCCAAAGAGTTTTTCAGCGAATGGAAGGTAGTGCGCAAAATGACGCAAGACATATAAATGTTGCAGATTTTATTTCGAGATGTGACAAGGTAATAACCTCGAGATCTTTTATAACTTATTGATAATTAATCAGTCGTACACAGAAAAGTGCACATTTTGTGACATCCGTGTATAAACAGCCATTTTGAAATCAAAGAAAAGGAGTTGTCTTTATTTCACCCTACCGAGCGACAAGCGCACACCCCACTTTTAAAACTCATTTTATGCAAAAGACATTTCTGTATGCCACAGCTATAGCCTTGTGCGGCTGGCTCATTAACACATCAGCAATTATTGCCCAAACTGCAGTTCGTCCCGTAACCCAAATGGTACGCGATGCCCATACTGCAAAGATCAATTTTACCCCTGCTCAAACCCTGGATCGCGTATCTGCTCCGGCATATCGCAGCAAAGCTGAGGCTTTCGCCAACAACATTACTTACGCGCGACTTGATGGTGATGCAATACATCAGTTGTTTGAAGAAAAACAAGCGGCGATTTCATTGACAGTTCCTTATAAAGAAGGTCAAAACCTGACCTTAGAACTTGTACAAGTAAATTTATTTGCCGACGGATTTAAAGTAACAACCAGCGAAAGCAATGGTGCTGCGGTAGAATATACGCCCGGTGTATATTATCAGGGGATTGTGCAGGGCGATGATAATTCTATTGCCGCTATCAGCATTTTTGAAAATGAGATGATCGGCATGGTATCCACTTCCTCCGAAGGAAATATCAATATCGGAAAATATGGCGATGGCGACTGGCAAGATTATTTGGTGTTCAGCGACAGAGATATTATTGTTCAACCTGAAAATGCAGGATGTGCAACTGTGGATGATGAATCGTATCTCGACACCTTTCATCAGATTATGGAAAATGGCGGTGGCGAACGTATTACCAAATGCCCGAAAATTTATTTTGAATGCGATTATCAGTTGTATCAAAATAAAGGGAGTGTTACCAATACCACTAATTATATTACCGGTGTTTACAATAATGCAGCTATCATTTATACCAACGAAACTGTTCCGACACAGATATCTGAAATTTTTGTGTGGACATCGGCTGATGGTTATGCTACAGCTTCATCATATGATGCGTTGAATTCATTTAAAGCCTTTCGAACAACTTTTACCGGCGATATTGCTCACCTTGTAACGCTTGATCCCGGCGGACTTGGAGGCATTGCTGCAACGATCAACGGATTATGCAATTCAAATAAATATTGCTACAGCGATATTGATGCAACCTATTCTGCATTTCCTACTTACAGTTGGACAGTTATGGTGGTGACACATGAAATGGGACATTTATTCGGAAGTTATCATACACATAATTGCTCTGCATGGGTAGGTGGTGCTTTAGATAATTGTTACACAACTGAAGGTGGTTGCCCTCCCGGCCCGGCACCAACCAGTGGTGGAACGATAATGAGTTATTGCCATCTTACAGGATATGGCATTAATTTGAGTAATGGCTTCGGCACTCAGCCCGGAAATGCAATCAGAAATACAATTACTGCTGCAGCATGTATCACATCATGTGGTGGGGTTCCAACTTATTGCACCAGCGTTGGAAGCTCAACTGCCGACGAATGGATACAAACAATTTCAATGGCAGGTACAACTAACAACTCAGGGAACAACAGCGGATATGCCGATTTCACTGCAACAAACATTAACCTTACACCCGGAGGAACTGCATCATTCACACTGACTCCCGGTTACACCGGTACAGTTTATCCTGAATATTTTTCTATTTGGATAGATTATAATAAAGACCTTGATTTTGCAGATGCCGGTGAGAATGTATATAATTCAGGTGCTGTTACTTCCGCAGTTTCAGGAAGCTTTAGTGTTGCCGCAGGAATGACAGGCACAACACGCATGCGCATCAGTATGAAGTATAATGCACTTGCCGGCCCATGTGAAGTATTTTCTTATGGCGAAGTGGAAGATTATACAGCATCATTTGTTCCTGTAGTTACCTATTGCACCAGCGCAGGTACAAGCGCAGCATCACGCTATATTGATTACGTAAAAATTGGCACAATAACACGCGCATCAGGAAATGATGGCGGATACTACAACGGCACTGCAATGAGTGCAAACGTTATTAAAGGATCAAGCTATACACTTACTTACAGCGCCGGCTTCAGCGGTACTATTTATCAAATGTATTGGAGAGGATGGATTGATTTTAATCGCGATGGCGATTTCGCAGATGCAGGTGAACAAGTATTCCAAAAAAAGGCTACCAGTGCCGGCAACTTAAATAAAACGATTACCATTCCTACTACGGCTGGAACAGGTACTACACGCATGCGCATAAGCTGCAAATACGGCGGTTATCCAACGAGTTGCGAAACATTTGCAAATGGCGAAGTGGAAGATTACACCTTGAATATTATGCCGGGATTGCCTTCTCCTGAAGAAAATCCTTATTACCTGAATATATACCCGAACCCATCAGAGGGAGTATTCCAAATGGAGTTCCTCAATGCATTTAATGGTGGCATCACTATGGAAGTATTTGATATGACAGGTAATCGCATTCGTCAGGAAGTGATCGAAAGCGATAATGGCTGGATAGTACTGGATATCTCCGATGCCGCACCCGGTATGTATATCGTAAAAACTACGCTTGCAAACGGAACAACCGAAAGCAAACAAATAATTAAACAGTAAAACCCAATGCAATATTTACCGCCTTTCGTATGTTGCCAACATATGAAAGGCGGATTTTTTTTGAACCATATAACTTGTCTGAGCGTATATGTTGATATTATGAAGCACAACAACCTTATTTATCGCACCCTCATCGGGATGATGCTTGCTGTAGTATTATTACCGGCATGCAGAACGATAGATGGTATCGACAGCAACAGCAAACCGGTTTCACATGAACAATGGTCGGCATTATTGGACAAACATGTCGATGATAATGGATTTGTCGATTATAAAGGCTTTATCCTCGACAGCACTGCATTAAACGACTATCTGCAATTATTGGAAAAAGGTTATCCCAACGAAAAAAACTGGACACGCGAGGAAATCCTGGCTTACTGGATAAATGCATATAATGCCTATACAGTTCAATTGATCATTCGAAACTATCCAATTGAAAGCATCAAAGACATTAAGCCCGGAGTAGCATTTATCAATTCCGTATGGGATGTTCAATTCATTAACATAGAAGGACAGGAACTTGATTTGAATAATATCGAACACAATATTCTACGCAAAATGGAAGAACCACGCATACATTTTGCAATTAATTGTGCAAGTTATTCATGTCCTAAGCTCCGAAATAGTGCTTATACAGCCGAAAATCTAAATACGCAACTCGACCTGGCCGCACGCGATTTCATCAACGATCCATCGCGCAACAACATCAAAAACGGATCAGCACAACTGAGCAGTATTTTCAACTGGTTCACCGGCGATTTCACGAAAAATGGCTCATTGAAGGATTTCATCAATCAATACAGCAACAATAAAATTGCTGCCGACACACCGATTGAATTCATGGAATACAACTGGAAATTAAATGAGCAAAACGGCGGAAAATAATGTCTTTTCCTGTCTGGCAATCCAGGTTTAACAAAATTTTATACTTCATACGCGAACTATTCCGCATTTGTTCCTATTTTCACCATGCGTCTTTAACAGGCAACCTCTCTACTCATGCATCATGTAATAATAGGTAATGGTATTACCGGTATCACAGCGGCAAGAACGCTGCGAAAACTGAGTAAGGATCATATCACGGTCATCTCAGGTGAAACAGATCTTTTTTTCAGCCGCACAGCACTCATGTATATATACATGGGACATATGCGATTCAAGGATACACAACCATATCCTAAAGACTTTTTTGAGAAAAATAATATTTCCCTAAAGAAAGCCTGGGTAAGTAAAATAGATAGTGCAAAAAAAACACTTCATTTCGACAGCGGTGATCATATGCAGTATGATAACTTATTGATTGCAACAGGCTCGAAATCCAATCGCTTCGGGTGGCCGGGTCAAGACCTTAAAGGGGTGCAGGGGCTATACAGTTATCAGGATCTGTTAGAATTAGAGGAAAATACAAGAAATGGTATTAACCGCGCAGTGATCGTTGGTGGTGGATTGATAGGAATTGAGATGGCAGAGATGTTACATGCAAGGCATTATCCCGTCACCCTTCTTGTTCGAGAGTCCAATTATTGGAGTAATATTCTGCCGGCACAAGAATCTGCTTTGATTACCAACCATATACAGGATCATGGTTTCGATCTGAGGTTAAATACCACCTTAAAAGAAATTAAAGGTGATGCAAACGGTCGCGTAACCGGAATAATTACTGATTCGGGAGAAGAAATTCCTTGTCAGGTAGTTGGCCTCACGGCCGGTGTTTCACCAAATATCAGTGTTTTACAAGGAACAGAAATTAAAACAGATCGAGGCGTACTGATCAATAAACGCATGCAAACCTCCGTAGAAGGTGTTTTTGCAGCCGGCGATTGCGCACAGTTTACGGAGACTCTCCCTGATCGTAGGCCTGTTGAGCAAGTATGGTACACCGGAAAAATTCAAGGCGAATGTGCCGCAAAAAATATGTTGGGAATAAATGCTGAGTATGATCCCGGCTACTGGTTCAACAGCGCAAAATTTCTTGACATTGAATATCAAACATACGGCACGGTACTTAGTAAGTTACGCGACGGTGAATCGGAATTTTATTGGGAACATAACGATCGACAAAAATGCGTACATATCGTATTCAATAGCAGTGATCATAAGTTTATCGGCATTAATACATTTGGTATCAGAATGCGACATAAACTTTTTAATACATGGTTACAAGAATCGCGAAGTGTAGAATATGTGATGGCGCATTTGCGTGCTGCACAATTTGATCCGGAATTTTATTCCCGCTACGAAGAAAATATTATTGATGCCTGGCATGCACAATTCCCCGACCATCGCATTACACAGGCTGATGAAAAAACAATTCGATCACTCATTTTCAACGCATAAATACCATGGCTGATCAACAAATAGACATGTCGCTGTCAGGCAGCTCATCCGCGAACTTCAATGGTTTACAAAAAACCGGAATCGCCATTACTTCAATCGGTATCTTATTCTTTTTTATAGCCTGGTTCGGTGTCGGAAACCAACAACCACTGATCTGCCTGTTAATTACATTGGCAGGATTTATTATTGGTGGCATTACCTATAGTTTTGGTACATATGGACA
>JAIBBA010000032.1 GCA_019694895.1 Chitinophagales bacterium | reverse complement strand
ATCACTTTGTGTAAACCTGATGCTATCACACTCGAAGCAACTGCAGGATTTACATCTTATCAGTGGTATAAAAATGGCAGTCCGCTTGCAGGTGAAACAGGTGCAACCTACACAACCAACAAGCCTGCATATTATCAGGTAGAAGGATTCATTGGAACCTGCACCAGCGGTCTTTCAGCAGTTCAGGCAGTAGCCGTTGTTGAAAGCCCGAATGCAAATATTTCTACTCCTGATGGTACCAACCTTTGTATCGCCAGTCCGCTGCTGATCAAAGCAAGTTACGATGCAGCATATACCTATGTATGGTATAAAGATGGAATTGAAATTGCAGGTGCAACCACTGCCGAAATCGATGCAACAGAAACAGGCGATTATTATTGCGTTATTACCAATGCATCAGGTTGTACACGCACTACGGCAACAGTTACCATCATCAATGAATGTAGGTTAGGTGTTGCCGATGCTGCCGGTGTTAATCTTTATCCAAACCCTGCCTCTTCAAGCTTTGTGGTTAGTTTGACAGGTATTGATGCTGAAAATGCCATCATTGCCATGGTTGATGTAATGGGTAATACCATCAGCACTTCTAGTGTTGCCATCAACAGTGGTAATGGAACCGCTACCATAGATGTATCTGCCGTAGCTGCAGGTGTTTACTTCATTACTGTTCAAGGAAATGATGTGATACTCAATCAGCAGATCGTGGTTACAAAATAATTAAAATTATTGTGTGTATTGAATTTGGAGAAGCTGCCCTTTATGGGGTGGCTTCTTTTATTTCATGTACAACCCTATCTTTGGCGAACGATTCATCCGTTTGATTGTTGAACTTTTGAATGCAACTGGATACCTTATATAGCAAAGCACTTGCCGAAAAATGGCTCACAGTAGAGGAGGGGATTTACCTTTTCGAACACGCACCAACGGCGGCATTGATGCAAATTGCCGATACACTCAGAAAACGCAAAAAACCGGGCAATAAAGTAACATGGATTATCGATCGCAACTTGAATACTACCAATATCTGCGTTGCGAATTGTAAGTTTTGTAATTTCTATCGCGTTCCCGGACATGCAGAAGGCTACATCACCGATATGGAAACATATAAGGTGAAGATTGAAGAAACCATTCGCTACGGCGGAGAGCAACTCTTGTTACAGGGTGGTCACCATCCGGAATTGGGACTCGATTTTTATACCGATATTTTCAGAGGCATAAAAGAAATGTTCCCGAATGTGAAATTACACGCACTCGGTCCTCCGGAAATCCATCACATCGCAACACTAGGTGGTTACTCGTACACTTATGTGTTGTCTGAATTAATGAAGGCAGGTCTTGATAGTCTGCCCGGCGCAGGTGCTGAAATATTAATTGATCGCGTACGCAAGATTATCAGCACAGGAAAATGTTTGAGCGATGAATGGTTGGATGTAATGCGTGCAGCACATCAGCTTGGTTTAACTACCAGTGCTACGATGATGTTTGGTCATATCGAGACTATTGAAGAACGATTTTTGCATCTCGAAAAAATTCGTCAGGTACAAAGTGAAAAACCTGAACATGCAAAAGGATTTATTGCTTTTATTCCTTGGCCGTTTCAGGATGAAGGTACTACACTGCGAAAAATCCGTCGCGCGAAAAATGAAACTACTCCCGACGAATATATCCGCACCATTGCCATGAGCAGAATATTTCTTCCCAATATTGAAAATATTCAGGCAAGCTGGCTTACTGTCGGCAAAAAAACAGCGCAAATTTGTTTGCATGCCGGAGCGAATGATTTCGGCAGTATTATGATAGAAGAAAATGTTGTCAGTGCAGCAGGCGCTCCGCATCGATTCACTTATAAATCTATTCAAGAAGCGATTCGTGAAGCCGGATTTGAACCGCAATTGCGCACACAGCAATATGAAGATCGCGAGATTCCTGCCAATATCCAGGAACAGGTGATCAACTATTAATAATTGTGCTTATCGCGTTGTGTGTATTTTGTAGTAATATATATATATTACCATCTAAATCTATTTGTTTATGACCAACGATTATATTTCAAGCGTTAAAAATCAATTCGAGTACTATAAAATGCTTGGTGAAAAAACCTTTACTCAGGTTTCAGATGAACAGCTCTTTTGGAAGTTTAACGAAGAAAGTAATTCGATCGCTACTATCGTGAAACATTTGAGCGGCAACATGTTGTCTCGTTGGACAGATTTCTTCACCTCGGATGGAGAAAAAGAATGGAGAAAGCGTGATGAGGAATTTGAGAACGATATTCAAAGCAGAGAGGACATGTTGAAAGTATGGAATGAGGGTTGGAACTGTTTGTATCATGTAATTGATCATTTAACTGCTGATGATCTGGAGAAAATTATCTACATCAGAAATCAAGGTCATTCAGTTGTAGAAGCTATTAACAGGCAACTGGCACATTATCCCTATCACGTAGGACAAATTGTTTTTATAGGTAAGATGGTAATGGATGAAAAATGGAAATCGTTGTCGATACCCAAAGGAAATTCAAAAGCCTTCAACAAAGAAAAGTTTGATAAACCAAAAGAAAGGCGTCATTTTACGGATGAGTATTTGGGTAAAAATGATGGGAAGTGATTATTGGTTTACATACTTAATGGGTGTCTGAAAGATAATCATTAACAAGAATCTAAATAACTTAAACTTGGAGTGTCAATTGAAGTGAGATTGTAAGTTGAAATGAATTCATCCTTTGGATATATTTATGTATTTATAATAGTTTGCTCAATCGGGTGCACAAGGACTTCCAATGAAACAAAAAGTAAGACATTAGTTAATAGCAATATTTCTGAAGATGTAGATTCGTCTTCCGGTAGTGATTCGCTTGATGTCATAAAATTTATTAAAGACTTTGCATTAGATCGCGCTGATACATTTATTGTTGGCGATGTAAATGGCGACAGAAAAGTTGATAAGGCCATCATTGAACCGGCTACCTTTATTTATCGCTATGGTAAGGTGGATAGTCAGTATGTGAACATATCCTTTACAACCGATATTCCTGTTATCAGACATTATAATGGTTTTCATGGATTGATTACAAATGTCGGCGACCTTGATGGTAACAAGACGGATGAGTTGATTTATTATCCTGATTGGTTTATCGGTAATATGGCGAGTATTTACATATATGGATTGCGAGATGGTGAATGGAAATTGTTTGCCGACGGATCCCAGAGACGAGATATTATCTTTGAAACCAAGGATCCTTTCAAGTATTTGCAGAGTAGGGTTGAAAAAATTGACAATAGTTCTTTTAAGTTGACTGAAATTACTATGAATGAAAATGCTGAGTTTATTGATTCAACTTCAATAGTGTTTATTCATTAAATTTATTTTACGAATATTAATACCATGAAACTATCAGTAAAACTGTTTCTCCATATTTTTTTATTCTGCTCTTCATTCTTAATGGCAGCACAAGACTCCACATTTAGTGTAATAACATTTAACCTTCGATACGATAATCCCGCCGATGCGGAAAATAATTGGCATTATAGAAAACAGGAAATAGCCGATTTTATTCAACTTCGTTCACCTGAGATTTTTGGCATACAGGAAGGGCTTATCCATCAGTTAGCTTTTCTGGATAGTGCACTTACGCGATATCAATATGTCGGAAAAGGTCGTGATGACGGTGCACAAAAAGGTGAGTTTAGCGCCATTTTTTTCGACACATCTAAGGTTACATTAATTTATGATTCAACCTTTTGGCTTTCACTTACACCTAGTGAACCTTCTGTTGGATGGGATGCAGCGCTTCCGCGTATTTGCACCTTTGCGCGTTTGGTGACTAAAAATTCCGGCGATACCTTGAATGTATGGAATATGCACCTCGATCACATGGGCATTACCGCACGGTATAAATCAATAGCCTTGCTCGTGGTAATGATAAATGATTTTGATAAGGCATTGTGGCTTCAACCTATGATCATTATGGGCGATTTAAATAGCACACCACTCGATGATCCTGCACATACCATGCTCAAATTTGCCGAGGATACAAGAACAGCGACGCTCACCCCTCCACTTGGTCCTGATGCTACATTTAATGGATTTGCACCGCTTAATACTGAAAGTAAGCGAATAGACTATATTTTTGTGCGAAATCTTACAACCATTGCTCAAGAACATATCGACACAAAACGATCGAATGGATTGTGGTTGTCGGACCATTTACCTGTTATGGCTACACTTTCTTTCAAATAGTTAAGCATGAAGCTACATTCTATTCGCCTCTCGTTGCTTATTTGTCTGATCACCTTCGGAATTAACTACATGCAAGCTTGCAGCATGAGTAAGATCACATTTAATGGAGTTACTTATGTAGGTAATAATGAAGACAGCTGGCATACCGATCCACGCATCTGGTTTGAACCGGGAGCCGGAAGCAAACGCGGTGCCTGTTATGTCGGTTACGCCGATAAATGGCCTCAGGGTGGTATGAACATCGACGGTTTGGTGTATGATGCATTTACTATGTACGATGGAAATGTTCAACCCAATGGAAAACCAATTGCAGAAAACCTGCCGATTTTCCTGCGCGATATAATGCAGTCCTGCGGAACCGTTGATGAAGTATATAAGTACGCTATCAACTTCGACAGACATAATTTCGACCGAGCAATGATGTTGTTTGTCGATACCACCGGAAAATATCTGGTGATGGAAGCAGATACCATGATTATTGGTAACGATAGCACATTTTTGTTGGCGAATTTTTCTTTTTCTAAAACTAAAGACCTTTCTACAGTATCGTTGGGCAGATATCAAAGAGGTCGCACATTTCTGGAAAAACATGAAATAGGAGGACTTGATTTTTGCAGAACATTGATGGATACCATGTCGGAGTGCCGGGAAAGAAAAGGTGATGGCACCCTGTATACTTCATTGTATGATACCAAACGCCGATTAATTTCATTGTGCTTTTATCACAATTATGATCGCGTACATATTCTCTCATTGAATGATGAATTGGCAAAAGGTGAACACTGGATTGCCATGGAAACCCTATTCCCCAAGAATGAGGAATTTGAAACATTAAAATCATACATCACTCCCGCAAATCATATCACCCTATTGCCAATCATGCTCATTGTTGTTATTTTATTGCTCGGCATGGCGGCAATTTTATCGACACAATGGTTCAGACAATTACATCTTGCTGAAAAAAATCTTCAGTATTTGCGCATTAGTATTGCCATTTTTAATGCACTGTTGGCGATATATATTTGGGTGATCATGAATGAACCTGCTGTGTATTATTTCCCCGCTCCATATTTCGAAGCCGGTCGTGGGTGGATCAATTTGCTTTCTTACATGCCTGTTTTAACATTGATAGTGATGGCAGCTACAGGATGGCTGGTTTTTCGCAAGCAAGTGGTCACTACAACCGGCGCCAGGGTTGGGTTTTATGTCAATGCTGTTGTTTGGTTGCTATGTGCAATAGCATTCGCTTATTGGGGACTCATTGCTATTATTTAACAAATAACTGTCCTCTTTTTGCATCATCAGGCATTATTGTTGCGGAATACTTCTGTATAGCAGTTTGCCCCGGTGGCATTTGCTTCCATAATTTTACATCTTAAACACCTTACATGAAAAAATTAATTATTGCGTGCATGGTATTATGCACCATAACGGTAAAAGCACAATCACTTGAAAGTGGAACGCTTAGTTTTCAAGTGGGCTATGATGCTATGATACACGGTACAGCGAGTGAAACAACATTTTTTGGTGTTGTAGTAGACAGAGATACCAGCGGCGCCGTCACCAGTATGTTTAATGCAGATGCGCAATATAGTTTTGCCCCTTGGTTTTCTGCCGGTGTTGCATTTAATATAGGATCTTATCTGGAAGATACGGCAGATCAATCTAATGATGGCAATCACGTATCCATTATTGCATTTGATGCGAGATTGTATCCTGTCAATAACGATAAATTTAATTGGTATCTCGGTGGTTCGGCAGGATTGACAAATCTTGAAATCAATAAAAAAGATGCGCTCACTCCAGGTGTAAATTATCAATATAAATATAAAAGCCCGGCCCTTGGATTATTTACCGGCTTCAATTGGTATTTCTTCGATGTTGCCGGTGTGTTTCTGCAATTTGAATACAGCCAGCAAAATTTCGACCTTAAATCGTTTAGTATCGATGGCGCAGAACAAGATCTCTCGCAAACTACGCAGTCGCTGATAACTAAAGGTGGCGGCATCCGTCTTGGTGTTAACTTTAAATTGAATTAGGACATTTTACTTTAGAGGGAGAGTAGATAGCCTTATGTTAAACTACTCTTCCTCTATATACTTTCTTCCTTTCATCACAAAATAACGCTGTACATTTGTCGCATGCGTTTTTTGTCGGCCGATGTCATTTATCCTTCCTACGGAAATCCACTTCGTGAGCATGTGCTCATTGTGCATCATGATGGTCGTATAGATGGTATTGTTGCTAAAGCTGATATCGATCCACTCAAGATCGAGCATTTTGATGGTGCACTTTGTCCCGGATTTGTTAACGCGCATTGTCACCTCGAGCTATCCCATTTGTTGGGAAAATTTCCAATGAAAACGGGTTTGCCTGCATTTCTGATGGAAGTGACCAGGCAACGTGAAACTGCAATGGAGGATATTATTTCAGCCATGCAAGAAGCTGATAGTAGTATGTGGCAAAATGGTATCGTAGCTGTTGGCGATATCAGCAATGCTCCGCATAGTTTAGACATTAAAGCTGATAGCCGCATATATTATCACACCTTTGTTGAATTGCTGGCACTTGATCCGCAGAAAGCAACAACGGCTATTGAACATGGAAATGCAATTGTTGCTTTGGCGAAGGAAAGAAATTTAAGTGCCTCCCTTGCACCTCATGCGCCCTATACTATCAGCACCTTGTTGGTGGAAGGCATCACCCGTGCCTGTCGTGATATGGGTATGCCAACAAGCATTCACATGCTAGAGAGCAATGACGAGAATGAGTTTTATGTTCAGGCAACCGGTGGATACAGAAAATTATATCGCGAACTGGGAATTCCGATCACACATTTCGAGCCAACAGGAAAAACTTCATTGGAGTCAATACTGCCTTTTATGGATAAGGACGTGAAAACGCTCCTGGTGCATAATACTATTGCTACCGTTTGGGATGCCGATTGGGCCGAAAATCTGCATGCCAATTTGTATTGGTGTTTTTGTCCCAATGCGAATTTGTTCATCGAAGATCGCCTCCCCGATATCCCGGAACTCATGCAACATATCAAGCATATTGCCATCGGCACCGACAGCCTTGCCTCCAACCATGGCTTGTCCATCCTCGACGAATTGAAGACCATTGCCCATACTTTTCCTTCCCTTACCACGGAGGAGCTGCTCCAATGGGCTACCGATGGCGGCGCACAATTTCTTGGCTTATCAGACAGGTTTGGGATCCTCAAACCCGGACTTTCCCCCGGCATTCTGCACCTGACCACAAGTGAAATACAGCCAGAAACCCTTGTAAATAGGCTGTTTTAAGCTCCATCCCCGCATTTTACCCATTCATCTCAATTTTTGGCGGTTTCGTCGAAACGCCCGGCGTTTTCCCGGTTTTCGAGGTCAATTTTGCCTCCGAAAAGGGCTGAAATGTTAAAATCAAATAAAAACTATGGAAACTTTCAAACAATTCTTGGTTTCCTCGGTTTCCTGTCAGATCTTTGCGCCGCCAATGAACGAAGAAGTAAAAAAAATACTCAATCGCTGTGAACGTCTCTTCATGAAGTACGGCATCAAAAGCGTGACCATGGATGACGTGGCGCGCGAACTTGGTGTAAGTAAGAAGACCCTTTACCAGTATTTCGAGAACAAGGAACAACTCATCCAAACGGTGACTGAGAATCACTTTAAATGCCAGAATGAAATGGTGCAACAAGTGATTCATCACTCTAAAACTGCCATCGACGAAATGTATTCGATTGCAGCCTGGATGAATGCGATGAGTAAAAACCTCAATCCTGCCTTGTTATATGATTTGAGAAAATATCATCCGGAAAGCTGGCAGGTATTTATCGATCACCGAAATAATGAAGTGCTCAACAGCATCCGACATAATCTGGAGAGGGGCATAAATGAAGGTTTATATCGCGCAGATCTCGATATTGAAGTGATAGCTCGTATTTATATTACACGCGTTGAAATGTTTATCGATAATGAAATTTTCCCTTTAGATAAATTTTCACCTGAACGAACATTTAACGTGTTCATTGATTATCACTTACGCGGAATAGCAACGCCAAAAGGCATAAAATATTTAGAACAACTCAAATCACAAAACCATGGCATATAAATTCAAAGTGTTATGCATGGCCGTACTCCTCCTTCCGGCAATATTACAAGCGCAAACTATGCGTTTTTCGTTGCAGGAAGCAATCGACTATGGCCTGAAGAACAATCCGCAGATTAAATCTGCAGAGCTGGATGTGCAGAATGCAGAAATCACCGTTGACAATCGCATTTCGTTAGGATTACCTCAGGTAGATGCGAAACTCGATTACCAAAATTTCTTTGTTCTCCCCACATCTCTTATCCCGGGCGAATTTTTTGGCGGTGAACCCGGAACATTTATACCTGTGCAATTCGGAACAGAACAGAATATGACTGCGGGTATCTCCGCATCGCAATTATTATTTAACGGTGCATGGCTTGTTGGCGTAAGCGCAGCAAAACAATATGCGGCATTGGTGCAAACACAATCAAAAATTGCACTCTCTGATGTCCATAAAAATGTTGAATCTGCTTACAACTCGGTCCTCGTTGCGCAGGAATTCGAAAAGCTGCTTCAAAAAAATATCAGCAACCTCGATAAGGTATTATTCGAAGTTACCGAATTGAACAAGCAGGGATTTGTTGAAGGGATTGATGTAGATCGTCTTACTATCAGCAAAACCACATTGCAAGGTCAACTCGACAATGCAAAACGTCAGACCGCACTCGCCGCACAGTATTTGAAATTCAGCATGGGACTTGATATGTCCACTGCAATTGAACTCACAGATACATTGGCGCCAATTAAGGAAGTGAATATGGCCGGAAGCAATTATTTGGCTCGCCCTGAGTTCGCTGTTATGGAAAGTCTGGTGCAATTAAATGCATTAAATATAAAAGTGAATAAAGCGATGTATTTACCCTCATTGGTGTTGTATGGTTCATATTCACAAAATGCACAACGCAATGAATTCGACTTTTTAAGTGGCGATGGTCAGTGGTTTGAAACCGGTCTTGTAGGACTCACGCTTTCAGTTCCTGTTTTTTCGGGTATGCAGCGCCGCTCAAATGTGCAAATGGCACAGGTGGCATATGAAAAAGCAAAACTCGATCAGTTTACTGCTACACAAGGTATTTTGCTTGAAGTAGAAAAGGCAAAAACAGATTATATGAATGCCGCAAATGACCTTGAAGTGCAGAAGAAAAACATCGCACTGGCACAAAAAATATATGATACGGCTTTGATCAAATATCGCGAAGGTGTTGGATCAAGCCTCGAATTAAGTACCGCAGAAAGCACACTGTACCAAGCACAAGGAAGCTATATCGGTGCACTATTCAATGTATTGAATACACAAACATCTCTTAACAAAGCATTAGGCAACTATTAAAACCCAATATTTATGAAAAAGAACTTCATATATCTCGCAATGGCACTCTTTATTGCGGCCTGCTCACCAAAAGAGTCGGGCGACAAAAAAGCTGAGCTGGAAGCATTGAAAAAAGAACGTACAGCACTGGATAAACAAATTAAAGAGCTGGAGGCAGAAATCGCAAAAACGGATACCACAAAATCAAAAGATCCTGAACTGGTTGTAGTAACGGAAATTCAACCGCAAGAATTCACGCACTATATCGAAATTCAAGGTAAGATCGATGCTGATGAAAACGTTTTAGTTACTCCTGAAATGCCCGGTGTTATTAAAGCAGTTTATGTAGTAGCAGGACAAAGCGTTTCTAAAGGACAATTACTGGCCGAATTAGATAATGATGCCATGCGCAAAAATATTGAAACACTCGAATCGCAACTCGGATTTGCTAAGGAGATGTACAATAAACAAAAGGCATTATGGGATCAAAAAATCGGAAGTGAAGTGCAATACCTTTCAGCAAAAAATAATGTTGAAACATTGGAAAAAAGTATTGCCGCTGCTAGAGAACAATTAAATATGAGCAAGCTTACATCACCAATCAGCGGTTTAGTAGATAATGTTGATTTAAAAGCAGGTCAGATCGGTTCTCCCGGATTTCAGGGTATTCGCGTGGTGAATATGAGCAGCCTGAAGGCTAAAGGTGAAGTTTCTGAATCACATTCAAATGTGGTGTCAACAGGAGATAATGCTAAAATTATCATCACCGACCTCAACAAAGAGATCGATACGAAAGTATCATTTGCAGCACGCGTTATTAATCCGCAAAGCCGCACTTTCAGCGTTGAAGCACGCATTACAGGTGAGTCTGATCTTAAGCCGAATATGATAGCAGTTATTAAGATTGCCGACTATGAAGCGAAGGAAGCAATGGTTGTGGATTTAAATATGATTCAGCATTCAAGCGATGCGAGCTTCATATACGTAGCTGCCGATAAAGAAGGAAAGAAAATTGCACAGCGCCGTCAGATCACAGTTGGAAAAACATACGATGGCCATGCTGAAATTGTTTCCGGAATCCAAAAAGGAGATCGCGTGGTAACCTCAGGATACCAAAACCTGATCGACGGACAAGAAATTAAATTTTAACATAGAGAGAACAGGAATCGATGATGTAATTCGAAATGAATGATATGCATCAATAAATAAAATTCCAATTCTCAAAACCATATACTTCTATGAAAGATATATTCAAGGAATTTAAACCTTCGAGCTGGGCGATCGATAACCGAACCACCATATTTGTGATTACGGTGATCCTCACGTTCATGGGTATCTCTACCTATAACGCATTGCCGAAGGAACTTTTTCCGGATATCACTATGCCGACAGTTTACGTGTCGACAATCTATCCGGGATCTTCTCCATCCGATATGGAGAATCTGATCACCAAAGAGCTTGAAAAAGATATTGCTGCAATTAGTGGTGTAAATAAAATCACCAGTAATTCCGTACAGGACTTTTCAAGTATTCAGGTTGAATTTATTTCAGGAACCGATATCAACGACGCCAATCAAAAAGTAAAAGACGCCGTTGATAAAGCAAAGCCGCGTTTACCTTCTGACCTGGATCCAACTTTCGGTCCAAACGTTATGAAAGTGGAATTCAGCGAAATTCCCATCATGCAGGTAAACGTGAGTGGTGATTATGATCTTGGTTCATTGAAAAAATATGCCGAATCACTGCAAGATAAAATTGAAGAGTTACCACAGATATCTCGCGTAGATATCATCGGTGCTCCTGAACGTGAAATACAGATCAATGTCGACATGTACAAAATGCAAGCCGCACAATTGACCATGTATGATGTGTATGCCGCTATCAGCAACGAAAACCGCATTATCTCAGGCGGTACCATGAAAGTGGAAAACATGCGTCGCAGTATTACAGTGAGCGGTGAATTTGATAAAATTGAACAGATTCAAAACCTCACCATCAACAATGCAAATAATTATCCTATCTATCTGAAAGATGTCGCTCAAATTAAAGACGACTTCAAAGAACAGGAAAGCTTTGCGCGTTTGGATAATAAAAAAGTTATCACCCTCAACGTAATTAAAAAGAGTGGTGAGAACCTGATCGAAGCATCAGATAATATCAATACATTATTAGAAGATGTAAAAGCAAAAGATATTCCCGGCGATGTAAATATTACCATCACCGGTGATACCTCTACTACAACAAGAACACAGGTTGCCGACCTTATCAATACCATTATTATCGGCTTCCTGTTGGTAACCATCGTGTTGATGTTCTTCATGGGCGCAACCGATGCGATGTTTGTTGGTTTATCTGTTCCGTTGTCAATGTTCATAGCATTTGTGGTGCTGAGCTTACTCGGAATGTCAATGAACGTAATCGTATTATTCGGCTTCCTGCTTGGGTTGGGAATTGTGGTGGATGACGCCATTGTGGTGATAGAAAATACGCACCGGATATTCGCCAATGGTAAAGTACCTATCAAAACAGCAGCGAAAAATGCCGCAGGTGAAGTATTCCTTCCGGTATTGGCAGGTACCATGACAACCTTAACTCCATTCTTCCCATTGTTGTTCTGGCCGGGTATGATCGGTTCATTTATGAAAGGTTTGCCAATCACATTGATCATTACACTTACAGCTTCATTGATCGTAGCGTATTTGATCAACCCTGTGTTTGCCGCAGCATTCATGAAACCGCATCATGATCATGAAAAACCAAATCGCCGCAGACATTTAATTTGGAGTGCCATATTAATAGCAGTTGGTTTGCTCTTCGATGCTTCAGGTAAAATGTTGTTCGGAAATATTGTCATTTCATTGGTTGCTGTTTTCTGGTTCTATAATCTTGTATTGATACATGCTGTGCGTTGGTTCCAGAAAAAAGGATGGCCTGCATTCCAACATCGCTATGCAAGTATTTTGCGTTGGACACTAAATCATCCGGGAAAAATATTCCTTGGAATATTGGGAACATTAATTCTTGCAATTGCACTAATTGTTGTTACAAAACCGGGTGTTGAGCAATTCCCTTCAGGCGATCCAAACTTTATTTATACATATGTGGTAATGCCAACAGGTACTGATCAGCAAACTACTGACTCAGTTACACAGATTGTTGAGAAAAGAATTTATGAAGTGATTGGTAAAGACAATCCTTTGGTGAAATCTGTGATCAGCAACGTTACCATTGGTGCAAGTGAAGATCCATTTGATCAGAGCGCTGCCTCCAATAAAGGAAAAGTTGGTATTGCGTTTATTGATCCTTCAGAACGCAGACATCAAAAAGCCGAACCATATATCGAAAAAATCCGCGAAGCTGTAAAAGATATTCCGGGTGCCGATATTACCGTTGGTGTTGAACAGAATGGTCCTCCGGCAGGTAAACCAATTAACATTGAACTTACCGGCGAGAATTTCGATGATCTGATAAAAACGAGTGAATTAGTAAAACGCTATCTCGATAGTTTGAACTTTGCAGGTATTGAGGAATTGAAAACAGACCTTCAGGCAAATAAACCTGAAATTGTTATCGACCTCGATCGCGAACGCATGAACAGAGAAGGTATTTCTACACTAACCGTAGGTGGTGAAATTAGAAATGCCGTTTATGGATGGGAAGTTTCGAAATTTAAAGATGGTAACGACGATTTTCCAATCATCGTGCGCTATGACGAATCGCAACGTAAGAATATCGATCAGTTGAAAGATCTTAAGATCACTTATCGCGATATGACTACCGGGCAGATACGCCAAATTCCATTGAGTGCATTTGCTACCATAGATTATGCATCTACTTATTCTGCCATCAAACGCATTGATCAGAAACGTGTGGTAACTGTCTCTTCAAATCTTTTAACAGGATATGAAAGTCAGCAACCGGTTATCATGAATCAAATTAAAGCAGCGTTGGAAGGTTTTGATACTCCGGAAGGTGTAACAATCGGCTATACCGGTGCCAGCCAGGATATGGAAGAAACTTTCAGCTTCCTCGGAGTAGCATGGTTGATTTCATTATTCCTTATCGTAATTATTCTTGTTGCGCAATTCAACTCCATTTCTAAACCTATCATCATCTTCGCTGAGGTATTATTTAGTATCATCGGTGTGCTTTTGGGATATGGTTTATTTGGAATGGACTTCTCTGCCGTAATGACCGGTGTGGGAATTGTAGCCTTGCTCGGAATAGTTGTTCGTAATGGTATCCTGCTGGTTGAATTTACGGATATCTTGATCGCTGAAGGTGTGCCACTGCGTGAGGCTGTTGTTGAAGCAGCGCGTATTCGTATGACACCGGTAGTGCTCACTGCTACTGCCACCATATTGGGTATGATTCCATTGGCGATAGGCTTTAATATCGATTTCGTGGGATTATTTACTCATGGTAAACCTGATATCTGGCTCGGTGGTGAGAACGTTGTGTTCTGGGGACCTTTAGCTTGGACTATCGTATTTGGTCTCGGCTTTGCCACCTTCATTACATTATTGGTTGTTCCTGTAATGTACTTATTGAATGAGCGCTTTAAAGCATGGGTTTTCCCATTGTTTGGATTTACTTACAAACACAAAGTTTCCGATACACATGGTAAGGCTAAGGCTTCAATGGAGCTGTTGGATCTGGATTAATCGGAAATGCTAATATATAAAAGGCTGTCATGTTAAGTGACAGCCTTTTTTGTTGTGTTAAAATGAGTTTCGTTTGACTAAAGTCACCATCTAGAAATAAGAATATCTCAAATAAGCCTCTAATTTTGTAACATGAGAGTTTTCGTCACCATGGTTTTGTTGATTGCAGGAACAATCGGCTTTGCGCAATCCGGATTCACAATTTATAATCAGGATAATTCAGATCTGCCAACAAACCTGGTAAATGCCATTACCATTGATGATCACAATAATACCTGGGTGGGTACTGAAGGCGGCTTGGTGAAAATTGATCCGGTCGGCACATGGACAACATTTACTACAGCCAACAGCGGTATACCTGATAATCAGATAAGATCAATATTTATTGATGAAAATGATGTGGTATGGGTTGGTACTTATCTGGATGGATTAGCGTCATATGACGGTACTGATTGGGTAGCTTATGACCCTACCAATTCAGGCCTACCGGATTATCATATTAAGTCAATTGCAAAAGATGCAAATGATACTATGTGGATCGGAACTTCATGGGGACTTGCAAAATGGGATGGCGCGGATTATTGGTATACCTACACTGAATTAAATTCAGATATACTTGTGCCGAATATCAATGCCCTATACATCGATTCAAATGATGTGGTTTATATCGGCACATTAAATGGCGGTTTAAATGTGTATGATCACGGTGTGTTTACAATTTATCGCACGGCGAATTCAACTATTAGCGACAATACCATTTTGAGTATTGATGAGGATATTTATCATAATAAATGGCTGGCAACATCTTTTGGGGGATTGAGTGTATTCACGGAAGCAGGCGATTTTCTCAAATTCACACCACTTACCAGTGATATCAGCGATTGGAGTGTGGATGCAGTGCGTCTGGATAATAATAACCTCGGTGTAATAGGTATGTCTGCTACCGGCTTGGAGATATTCAATAATATCAGCTGGACACACTATACCACTGCAAACAGCGAATTACCTGATGATTTTATAAATGCCTTAGCTATTGATTCGGCAAATATTATATGGATTGGAACTGAAGAAGGTGGATTGGTTAAATTCGATCGCAGTGCTGTAGCCGTAAATACAATAGGACAGGTAGAGGTGCTCACATATCCAAATCCTGCCACAGACAATGCCCTGATTATTGGATTACCTGAAAACCTTTCGGTTCAGATTTACAATAACCAGGGCATGCTTTGCGGTATTGCTGAATATCGCAATGGAATGCATATTGTCAATGCAGCAAAATTATCTGCGGGTACTTATTGGATATATGCTGTCGATCAACATACTACTTATACAGCATCTTTGCAGGTGGTGCATTAATTGCGCTCCATAGTTGCTATACAGTTATGCTCATCAATAATGAGTCCATCCTGAACAGTCAATACAGTATAGTCGACAGTCAGAATACTGTCTTCCAATGAAGCACTACCACTGAACTCATAAAATATATTCGGGTAGGTTGAAATAGTAAATTGTTGAATGGGAATTACCACTTTCATTCCGGTTACTATTCCGGTAACATCCATTCCTGCTTCATACAATCCGGGCCAACCGAAAACAATTTCATCGTAGGAAGAGCCCTTATATACCTCCAATGTATAATCGTTTAACATGGCATCGCAAGCGTCGGTAACATCATACATACCAACATATTCATCTCTTACATCGTAATCAGGTATCTCGTTTCTGTCGCAGGCTACCAATCCGAATGCAAATACTGTTGTAGCGAGTAATAACTTTTTCATAAGCGGTTGATTTACAACTACCCTTAAAACCAACATCGTGCCAAGTGTCGGTTTTTGGGTTGGCAATTGGTAATTTTGCCCTTACAAGTCAGCATTCATGAGCCAATCAGCAGATCTTACAGGCCAGTTCAGGGAACAGATTTTGAATGGAATTCCTTCCGCAATACCGGCCGCAAAGCCTTATCAGCAGGGCATTAACCATGCACCCAAGCGCAAGGATATCCTGACCAAGGAGGAGAAATCGCTCGCCCTGCGCAACGCACTTCGATATTTTCCCAAACATATGCATGCCGACCTTGCCCCGGAGTTTGCCGAGGAGCTGAAGACCTACGGACGCATCTATATGTATCGCTTCAGGCCGGAGTATGTGATCAAGGCAAGACATTATAAAGACTATCCGCATAATAGTGTTCAGGCTGCATGCATCATGCTCATGTTGCAAAATAATCTCGATGATGCAGTAGCGCAACATCCGCACGAATTGATTACCTACGGTGGAAATGGGGCAGTATTTCAAAATTGGGCGCAATATCTGCTTGCCATGAAATACCTCGCCACCATGACTGATGAACAAACATTGGTGTTATATAGCGGTCACCCGATGGGATTGTTTCCTTCACATAAAAATGCACCGCGCGTTGTGGTTACAAATGGTATGATGATACCAAATTATTCTAAACCGGATGATTGGGAAAAATTTAATGCACTCGGTGTAACACAATATGGTCAGATGACAGCAGGTTCATTTATGTATATCGGACCTCAGGGAATTGTGCATGGTACTAATATCACCGTGTTGAATGCGGCAAGAAAAATCGATACTCATGCGCAGGATTGTGCAGGAAAAGTTTTTGTTACCGCAGGATTGGGAGGAATGAGCGGCGCACAACCAAAGGCAACTGTAATTGCAAAAGGAGTGTGTGTTGTTGCAGAAGTAAACCCTGAAGCAACAACAAAACGACATGCACAAGGTTGGGTGGATGAAGTATTTACTGATCTGGATACACTTATTTCCAGAATGCAGGAGGCGAGAAAAAATAAGGAAGCAGTTTCGCTTGCTTATCAAGGAAATGTTGTGGATCTCTGGGAGAAACTTGCCAATGATAATATTCAAATCGAAATTGGCAGCGATCAGACTTCATTGCATAATCCATTTGCCGGCGGTTATTATCCGGCGGGTTTATCTTTTGAGGAAAGCAAACGCATGATGGCGGAAGAGCCTGAGTTATATAAACAAAAGGTATATGAAAGTTTACGTCGCCATGTTGCCGCTATAAATAAATTAACTGCTCAAGGCATGTATTTTTTTGATTATGGAAATGCCTTTTTATTGGAAGCATCGAGAGCAGGTGCCGACATCATGTTGCCTAACGGCGATTTTAAATATAAAAGTTATGTGCAGGATATTCTGGGGCCAATGTGTTTTGATTATGGCTTTGGTCCTTTCAGATGGGTGTGTTGCAGCAACGACGAAAAAGATTTGCGATTGACCGACATGATAGCGGCAGAGGTGATGGAAACCATATATGCCGATGCGCCTGCAGAAATTAAATTGCAGATGAGCGATAATATCAATTGGATAAAATCTGCAATGGAAAATAAAATGGTTGTCGGCAGCCAGGCTCGCATTTTATATGCTGATGCTGAAGGAAGAATAAAAATTGCACAGGCATTTAATAAAGCTGTTCGCGAAGGAAAATTATCGGCACCTGTTGTTCTTGGTCGCGATCATCACGATGTAAGCGGCACTGATTCGCCATACAGAGAAACGAGTAATATTTATGATGGCAGCAGGTTTACTGCGGATATGGCTATTCATAATGTCATCGGCGATAGCTTTCGCGGCGCAACTTGGGTGAGTATTCACAATGGTGGCGGTGTTGGTTGGGGTGAAGTAATAAACGGTGGCTTTGGAATGGTGCTTGATGGAAGCGAAGCAGCTGATCGCAAGTTGCAAATGATGTTGTTTTGGGATGTAAATAATGGCATCGCCAGAAGAAGCTGGGCGCGCAACAAAGAAGCAATGTTTGCCATCGACCGTGAAATGCACAGAACACCGGAATTAACAGTTACCATGCCGCAGATGGTTGATATGGACCTTGATAAATTTTGGGAGTAATATCAATCTGGCCTGTAGGCTGTTTTCATCAATTGTTTGATTGCATTTTGTTTGTGATCAGCCCTAACTCATGGATTTTAGCACTAATTTTGTATGATATCATATCATCATGCTCAGTCGTTTGAGGTTTTCATTTTTACAGTTAGGTATACTTTTTGTATTAACAAGCATATTGTTGCCCGCAGCATCACAAACACTGAGTTTTGGTTTGATGCAGCCGATTACACTTTCAGGTGATACAACAATGGTCATCACGCGTGATTATATTCTTCAGCCGTCGATGATAAGTAATGTTACAACTCCTGATTTTTTGCAGGCACGATTATCTGATAACAAAGACACATTGTTGTTAATTCGCAACGGAAGAGAAATGCAAACACTCAGTACCTTGCATTTCTCTGCCGGTAATGAGATGTTTGATGTCTTGTTAAAAAAGCCGAGAAAAATTCCGGTATCGATTTCCTTCGACCCCAATGGTAAAAAATATACGCAGGTAAATATTGTGGGTGATCTGACAAATTGGAATCCGAATGTTTTGCACATGCAAATGGTAAACGGGAAATGGGTATTACCGCTGCAACTAAATCCGGGAAGATATCAATATCAGATTGTTGCTGATGGCAATTGGTTTTTAGATCCCGGAAATAAGGATTCCATTGATAATGGAATTGGCGGATATAATTCATTGCTTAATGTTGGCGGCAGCGAAGGTGATGCACCTGATATCTATACAGTGTGGGAAGATTCGTTGACGAACACGTTGGATGTATCTGGCAGTGCAGAACATTATGTTGTATTTTGGGATAACCATCAACTGACCTATAAAGAAATATATAGCCAGCATGAAGAAGATTTTTCTGAAGGTAAGGATATTGTGATTGCCGTTCCGGAGCAAGCGAAATCTGTAAAACGATCGCAAATCAGAATTTATGCCTACAGGGGTAATTTGATCTCCAATGATTTATTGATACCATTGGAATATGGGAAAGTAATTACTGATTCGAAATTGCTTGATCGCACTGATTTCCAAAAAACCATTATGTATTTTATGATGGTCGACAGGTTTGTAAATGGTGATAAATCAAATGATCATCCTGTTGATGATGCTCGTGTAATGCCTCAGGCGAACTATCAGGGAGGTGATCTGGCGGGAGTTAAGCAAAAAATTGATGATGGATATTTTGAGAAATTGGGCGTAAATACACTTTGGATATCACCTGTATTTCAAAATCCGATGGGTGCTTATCAGGAATTTCCGGAACCACATCGATGGTTTAGCGGGTATCATGGTTATTGGCCTATTTCATTAAGTAAAGTGGATGTTCGCTTCGGCACAAATGCTGAATTCAAATCTTTGGTAGACGATGCACACGGCAACGACATGAATATCTTTCTCGATTATGTGGCTAATCATATTCATGCAGAACATCCCTTGTGGACTTCGCATCCTGAATGGTTTTCGCAATTGGATCTTCCGGATGGCAGGAAAAATTTAAGGATGTGGGATGAAAATCGGTTGACAACCTGGTTTGAGCCATATATGCCAAGTTTCGACCATTCGCAACCCGCAGTGGCGGAGGCTTGTGCAGATAGTGCGATGTATTGGTTAACTACATTTGGCATTGATGGTTTCAGACATGATGCCACTAAACATATTGAAACGGAATTCTGGAGATTATTGACATTTAAAATAAAAACAGAAGTTGCCATTCCGCAACAAAAACCGATTTATCAGATCGGAGAAACTTTTGGTTCCAGAGAATTAATTGGCAGTTATATTGGTAGCGGGCTTTTAGATGCACAATTTGATTTCGATCTTTATTTTGATGCAAGAGCAGTATTTGCTTCCGGTGATATTCCATTTAGTCGCCTGTCATCATCCTTGAAAGAAAGTTTTGATTATTTCGGTTGGCATCATGTGATGGGAAATATCAGCGGCAATCATGACATGGCTCGATTTATCAGTTATGCCAGCGGAGATCTGAAGTGGAATGAAAATGCAAAAGAAGCCGGTTGGAACCGTCATATTACAATAACTGATACGATAGGTTATGCAAGACTGAAAATGTTGCAGGCTTTTAACATGACAATTCCCGGAATTCCGATCATCTATTATGGCGATGAAATAGGGATACCCGGTGGAGATGATCCTGACAACAGACGTATGATGTACTTCGATAGTCTAAATCGATTTGAGAAAGATGTATTCAATACCGTTTCGAAGCTCACTCAACTGCGTAGCAATCATATGGCATTGCTGTTTGGCGATTTCGAAGTTCTGCAGGAACAGTCAGCCGGTAGCAATGATTTGCAATTTGCTTACCTCCGTAGTTATTTCAATGATGCTGTGATTGTTGTATTCAACAGAAGCAACGAACAGGTGACGCTGTCTTATCCGTTGCCTACCAGGTTGTTGAACGCAATTCCCCAAGCGCAAATGGGCACAACTATAAACAGGCATGGCTACCAGATCGATATATTGGATATTCCTGCAAATTCGTTTGAAATAATTACTTTTGATAGATAATTCACGTTCTAAATTTTTATTAATTACATGACCAGAAATTTTGTGGCAGCTGTGATGCTGCTTATGTCGACTGTTGCGCTCAATGCACAGGTGCAGGCTCCGGAATGGAGTAAGGATAAAGTGATTTACGAAGTTAATATTCGTCAATACACACCGGAAGGAACTTTTAATGCTTTTACTGCTCAGTTGCCGCGTTTGAAACAAATGGGTGTTGGCGTACTTTGGCTAATGCCTGTTCAACCTATTGGTGAACTTAACAGGAAAGGATCTTTAGGCAGTTATTACTCTATCTCTAATTATGTGACAACCAATCCGGAGTTTGGAACCTTGAAGGATTTTAAGAAACTAGTTGACGAGGCGCATAAATTAGGCATGTATGTAATACTTGATTGGGTGGGAAATCACACTGCATGGGACCATCCATGGATTACTGATCATCCTGAATATTATACAACTGATAAGAATGGCAAAATTCAGCCACCGGTTGCCGACTGGACAGATGTGGCTGATTTGAATTACGATAATATGCAATTGCGTAAGGCAATGATACATGACATGGCATTTTGGGTGAAGGAAACGAATATTGATGGATTTAGATGCGATGTTGCGATGATGATACCGGATGCATTCTGGCAATATGCCTTCAATGAAATGCGTGAGATTAAACCGGAACTATTCATGCTTTGTGAAGCGGAAGGACCACAGTTTGTGAAAGATGGATTTAATATGGTTTATGGCTGGGAACGTCATCATGCCATGAATCAGATAGCAAAAGGAAAAGGCACGGTTGATCATTTAGATAGTCTTGTACAAAAAGATATTGCCAGCTATGCACCCATAAGTTATTATATGAATTTCACCAGCAACCATGATGAAAATTCATGGAATGGAACAGAATTCGAACGCATGGGTGATGGTGCAAGAGCATTCGCCGTATTGTCGGCCACACTCCCTGGAATGTTGCTGATATATAGTGGTCAGGAAGTTGGACTTGATCGTAGATTGAAATTTTTTGACAAGGACAGTATTAATTGGGTTGATGATAAGCAATTCACGCCATTTTATACAAAACTGATTAACATCAAAACTCAAAATCAGGCACTATGGAATGGTAATTATGGCGGATCTTATCGTCGCGTTGCATGTGAAAATGCAGGCACCTATATTTTTGCCCGTGAAAAAGATGGCAATAAAGTATTGGTTGTTGCTAATTTGACCGCCGAAATTTCTAATATTGTTTTCGCGAACGAAGCAGGAAAGTACATTGATGCAATGTCCGGTAAAAAGGAAAAAGTAAAAGCGACAGAGAAAATGACGCTTAAACCTTGGGAGGTGAAGGTGTTGGTCAAAAAATAACTTTTAGTAATTTAGTTGAATAACAATCAATATTCATTTCTCGAAATTAATTTATATTTTTTTGTAATTAATAAAATGATACATACAAAAAAAGCGCTTCACTAGAGGCGCTTTTTTTGTTCAAGTATTACGAGGTGGTTACCTAATTGCTACATCCCTTAGTGCTGAATGACATTGCTTGTGTTTTGCTCAATCCATCAGCGCATTTTGCAGTAATGATGAATCGATAGGTGGCACAAGGGGTCAGATTGTCGAGCATGACGCTTCCGAGATTGGTCATCAGTGTGCCTTTTTCTCGCGGATTGTTTACATTGTAAAACTGCACTTTATAATACGCAGCTCCGTTTGTATTCCAATGTATGGTCGCAGAAATGAGCGTAATCTCGTCAACAAATACACCTACCGGTGCGCCGCAACCGTCTTTCATTTGTGTTTGGTTTCCACCAACTTGTATATCATTGCGTTGTTGTGCTTGCATGCTTACCAGCATCAACAGCGAAATTGTAAGTGCTATGAGCTTTTTCATGACTTTGTGTTTATGGACCAAAGTTCATGCTATTACATAGGCACATCAATGACCACCGATACCATCAAACGGTGATTATCCTCATCAAAAAATTTTTCAGATCTAAAGCAACCCTCTCCTCTCTCCTTTCTCCTCTCTCCTCTTTCCTCTCTCCTCTCTCCTATCTACTATAATTAGGTGCTTCTTTTGTTATTACCACATCATGAGGATGGGATTCGCGAATACCGGAAGCGGTAATCTTCACAAATTGAGCTGTTTTCAGGTCTTCAATTGTTCGTGCACCTGCATATCCCATTCCTGCGCGTAATCCGCCGATATATTGTACCATGACTTCTTCAACAGTTCCTTTAAATGGCACGCGGCCAACAATTCCTTCAGGAACAAGTTTTTTGAGGTCATCTTCTACATCTTGAAAATACCTGTCTTTCGACCCTTTTTCCATGGCTTCCAAACTACCCATTCCGCGATAAGATTTGAATTTTCGGCCTTCGTAGATGATAGTTTCACCCGGACTTTCTTCTGTACCTGCAAGCAGACTTCCTGCCATAATGGTATCAGCGCCGGCAACAATAGCTTTTACAATATCACCGGTGTAGCGGATACCGCCATCGCCAATAACCGGAACGCCTGTTCCTTTCAGCGCCTGAGCAGCGTCGTAAATTGCACTAACCTGAGCTACACCAACACCTGCCACAACCCTTGTGGTACAGATGCTTCCGGGGCCAACACCTACTTTTACGCCATCAACACCAGCATCGGCAAGTGCTTTTGCTCCGGAGCCGGTAGCCACGTTTCCGGCAACGATCTCGAGGTCCGGGAAGGTCTTTTTCACCAATCTCACCATATCCAAAACGCCACGTGAATGGCCATGTGCCGTATCTATGATCACCAGGTCGACACCCACGCTGCGCAAAGCCTCTACGCGTTGGAGAGTATCGTGTGTAACGCCAACTCCGGCACCAACTAGCAGTCGGCCAAAGCTGTCTTTGCATGCTCTTGGGTGGTTCAGTAGCTTTTTAATATCCTTATAAGTGATAAGACCTTTTAGCGTGCCGGAAGCATCTACAACCGGGAGTTTTTCGATGCGATAATTGCGTAAAATGTCTTCGGCTTGAGCTAGCGTAGTGCCTTCGGGAGCGGTGATAAGATTTTCTTTTGTCATCACCTCCGATACCGGTCGGCTCAGTTCCGTTTCAAATCGCAGGTCGCGATTAGTGAGAATCCCCACCAGTTTTTGATTATCGTCAACCACAGGAATGCCGCCAATTTTGAATTCGCGCATCATTTGGAGTGCATCTCTTAGTGTAGCCGTTTTCGACAAGGTTACGGGATCGATTATGAGTCCACTGTCGCTGCGTTTTACACGACGCACCTGATCGGCTTGTTTTTCGATGGTCATGTTTTTGTGAATGATGCCGATGCCTCCCTCACGAGCCATTGCAATAGCCATTTGCGATTCGGTTACGGTATCCATGGCAGCCGATACGATGGGCACATTGATACGCAGATTTCGAGTAAGGCGTGTAGAAATATCTACTTCTCTGGGAAGGACCTCAGAGTAGGCAGGTACAACAAGAAGATCGTCGAAAGTAAGGCTTTCGCCCAGAAACTTGGTTGAGAGATGTTCCATGTGCAAAGATACGGCATATTTTTCGGGAGATGCAAATTGGGGGTGTTTTGACCCTTAAAATGAGCCCCCAGATCTTAAACCTAACAGGTCTTAGACACGAAAGGTTTAGAGCGATGAAGCGCTTATATCCGAATCAAACCGCTTAGATATCTCCCACTCTCTCTCCCAAAATTTCTATATTTTTAATACATGAAAACCTTAGCGTTTTTCCTCGCCTTTTCTTATTTATCCTCAAGACTTTTCTCGCAGGTCTATATTATTCCTAATGCCGAATTACAACCATCTTGGACTTTCCCATTGTGTTTTGAAGACGCCTCCGGCGCCAGAGATACAATATATATGGCCTACGATATTGATGCAATTGACTATAGCATTCCTTCAGCCGACACCATATTCGGCGAAGCGTTTTTACCAATAGATACTTCGGAATTTAGAGCCTATTGGGAGTATATTTACGATGGAAAAGCAGTGAAGACGCTTGTAATGAAGAATTTTATTCCTGCACAAATTAATTTTAATAAGGCACAGTTGCCCGTAAAATTTACATGGGATGCTCAATTGTTTTATTCCGAAAACCTACCATTTCCAAACAACTACCCCTTGCCAAATGCATGGGGATTGGTCCATTGCAGTTCTTGGAAAGATTTTGAAGGTTGTCAGCTGGATGAATACTCCGGCATATATCTGACCAATGAACCGGATTTTGTGTATACAGATGTTGCTACAGACAGTATATTGTATCAATCAGAATATTATTATTTTTTTGAGAATGGGTTAGACTTTCGAATACTCCAATATGGTACAGGTTATAATTGGGCAACTATTGTTGAAAATGAATCCCAGTCATTCCAAATTTATCCAAATCCGAGTGACGATTTTATACATATTTTAACAAAGGAAAATACCAAGGCCACATTAATTATTAGTGATATGCAGGGAAAAACAATCAAGCAGTTTGCCGATGTATCTAATGCCACTATTCCTGTCTATGATTTGTTGCCCGGAATGTATATGGTAAACTATAGTAGTTATGAATCTGCTTATTCGTCAAAATTTATTAAGAAGTAATCAAGAATCTTTAATTTTCAATTAGTTGTAAAAGTATCAATCCTTTTGCAATACAACCGTCTTTGCTACATGCATTTAATTGTATAAGATTTTCTATTAAGAAAGTTTTACACTTTGTTAGACCCCGGACTACATTAGATTTGCAAAACTTTCCGTTAATTTGAATTGAAATTATTCATCATTTATCCAACATGATTCCACGCCGGAACGGCATCCTGCTCGTCGAAACATTTACAATCCTGATTTTGAATGGGGTGTTGGCAACCTACATGCATTCGCATCTTCCAACTACCCTGTTCCGATGTTGTTATGCACCCTTACTATTATTTCAGGGACTGTGGTATTATCGCATTTATATTGTTGGACATGAAGCAGCTCATAAAAAATTAATCCCTGCACATCTTTTATTGAATGAAATAGCCGGATCATTAGTGCTCCTGCCATTACTGACACCCTTAAATATTTATCGCAAAATTCACTATTTCCACCATGGATTCAATCGCAAAGATCCTCATACTTCTGCCTTAGATACATTCGTGGTAAAAGGAAAATATCGCACATTGAAAACTGCATATTATTATGTCGTTTGGTATTTAAGTGTGTTTTGCGGCGGCTTTTTTTTACATTCATTAGTATCTGTAATTTTATTTTTGTTCTGTCCCCCCGCACTCGCCCGAAAAATATCTCCGGCATTCAATGGTTGGAATTATAAAGATCAATTAAAAGCTATATTGTTATTTCTGGCCGGAATTTTAATTCATTTATGGGTATTTACATTCTTTGGTAAAACTGCTTATTTGCTGAGTCTTGGATTACCTATGCTTGTCTTTGCCTGGCTGTTGTCAATGCTCGTTTATGTTTTTCACTACGACACAACAATGGGAGAGCATGTTCGATATAATGTGCGCTCGGTGAATCGTATACCTGTTTTATCCTGGATACTCATGAATTTCAATGAACACGCTACACATCATCAATATCCGAATATACCATGGTACAGTTTACCTGAAAATCGCTCCGAATTGCCTGAGGAGTTTGGAAATAAAAACCAATCTACCCGAAATTTATTTGTAGCCGTTATTCGTCAATTAAAGGGACCTCATGTCATATATCAACCTTAGATACGGCAAGCAGGAGGATGTGGATGCTATGATGTACATTAAGCATCAACTCCCTTTAAAAACAGCCGATGGAAATCCTGTTAAAGGTGGGTTTTTACTTGGCACGACCCGGGAACAATACCTCTCATTTATTTTAAATGATCATTGTCTCGTAGCTGAAGATCATGGAAATGTAGTTGGTTTTGGTATCATGTTACATAATGCATCACTGCGTAATTCCGATATTTGGCAAAGGCGACATCAGGCTGCATGGGAAGTAGATATTAATGATTTTGAAGATCTGCCAATATGCTATTTTGAACAACTCGCTTTTCTGCCGGGTTATAATAGAGCCGTTTTGAAATTAGCATATCAATTGGTTATGGACGCATTTCGCCAGGGACACACACACTTATTTGCTACCACCGTACACAAGCCTGTGTTAAATATTGCAGCAGTGCCTTTTATAAAAAAGGCTGATGGCGGCCTGGTGGGGAGAATAGATGAATATTATCCGGAAGTGGGAAATATACTTTCCGACATTTATCTGATAGATAGGATTAAGTTTTATGATGCAGTGCCCAAACTCGCAATTTATCCATGGTTGATCAAGAGTCTTGCGGGTGATAGTAAATTGGTGTAAACACTATCATTCTTTGTATTACTGATCATTTTGTATAGATATAATTGCAATCTTACTGTTAATTTATGTTGTCGTTCACATTTTATGATACCTGTGCTTTATATTTGGTGTGATAATTTTAATATGAAATCATTACTTATAATTGGAGTGCTGACATTGTCTTGTATGAGCAAATTGCATGCTCAGAAAATTAATCCTGACTATGATTCGACCTTAGCTAAACAATTGAATGCCGATGACTATGGCATGAAATCCTATATACTGGTGATTTTAAAAACCGGGTCCAATAATGTTCAGGATAAACAACTTCGCGATAGCCTCTTCGCCGGGCATTTTGCAAATATGTCTGCTATGGTCGAGGCCGGTAAACTGGTTGTAGCGGGACCAATCGATAAGAATGAAAATAATTATCGCGGAATTTTCATCCTAAACGTTACCTCCTTTGAAGATGCCCAATTACTACTTCAAAATGACCCTACTATTCATGAAAAAGTGCTTGAAGCTGAACTGTATAAATGGTATGGATCAGCAGCTTTGCCGGTTTATCTGGATACACATGATAAAATACAGAAATTTTCAATAGAGTAGAAAGGAGAGAGGAGAAAGGAGAAAGGGGAATAGGAGTAATTATTGGGGCTGCGTTGGGAATGATTGCATGAGTTGTTGAATTAAATCCAAAAATCCTCCGGGTATTACTTTAAAATTCAATCTATATAATATCTTAAAATGGATCTCAGCTTCTTGCGGTTATGTTTTCAAGCAATATTATCGTTCATTTTTTTCATTTGTGTGAGAAACACGCAAGCGCAGGTCCTGCAGGCTGATACACTCCCGCAATCTGAATACTTGAATTTTTATATCAGTGCGAGCAGCGAAGATTTCTACATCAAATTTACACAAGTGCCTAACAAGCTCTTTGGTGAGAGTTTGAAAGTGCGAATAAACAATGAATCAGGCGTTTTTGCAATTCCGATCATTAATGAAGAAAATTACAGTATTGATTTACCCGGCAGATCAAGTCCCTATAGGTCTGATACACTCTACTTCTATGTTGAAATGTACGACCAGGTATATCATTCTATTGCTGTGGTAATATTCCCCGGTTTTATGCGCAATATCTCCTTTGGTGAGGGCTGCTATGAACTCGATTGCACACCGGTACAGGATCCCTATATGCCTTCTGTCGTCGTACCATTCCTCATCGACCCCGATGCTGCCTACAAGATACCCGGAAGGAACAAGATCATTACCGGCAAAATGGCACTCAGCAGGTATACTCCCTGCGATTTAGAAAAATTTGAGCAAGTGTTTTTTCAGGATAATTAGTGCTCAATGAGCATCGCCGCATCCGGTGATAACTCAAACTTCATCATCTCTCAGCGGATTCCTGCCTCTCCACTCTCTCCGTGCTTTCGATCTCAACCACACCATCATTGTCTGAATCACGGATTATTTGGATTAAAGGATTACACGGATTTTCGGTATAGGTACATTCCACACATTAACCCGCACCCGAACCCGAACACCTGAACACAACCATTGTCTGAATCACGGATTAATGGGATTAAAGGATTACACGGATTTTCGGCATAGGTACATTCCACAATCAACCCGCACCCGCACCCGAACACAATTAGAGTGTGCAAGTCCCGCTTAGGCGGGATGTCGCTGCGCTCCATGTGCAAGCCTGCCTCGCCGCAGGCGGGTGTGCAGCCAATACAGGTTAATCAGTGCATTTCGCACACGCAGCGCAGCGAAGTCCCGACCCCTCGGGATGAACACA